>DASCOP010000097.1:0-6633 GCA_036012065.1 Fidelibacterota bacterium | reverse complement strand
TAATAAAGCACTGCTATGTTTGAATAGTTTAATAGGCATCCCAATTAAATCATTAAAATCTACAGCATTGTTTGATAATAATAATTCTGAATATCGCTTATAAACCTCAGCAATTTTTTCATCCTCAAAACTATTAGCTTTAGCTTCAACTTCTTCTACTGTCATAGAATTATTTTTAAAATTATCTAACTGTGAACGCAAAAAATTGATATTTAATTCTTTAAATTCTGCAATATTCAATTGCTCTACTACCTCTTTCAATAAAGCTTTTTGATCAGAAACATCATATATAGTAAAATTATTGTTATATTTTTCATTTAGATAGCCAATATGTCTTCTTAAAATTCTTGCTCCAATTGAATGAAATGTTCCAACATTGACACCATCGCAATTGATACTCTCTTTGATACGCTCTTTCATCTCTGTTGCAGCTTTATTTGTAAATGTCAAAGCTAAAATCTCATTGGGCTTATAAATTTTTTCTTTAATTAAGTGCCATATTTTATAAGTAAGAACACGTGTCTTTCCACTCCCAGCCCCTGCAAAAACAAGAACAGGATGTTTGACAGTTTTTACTGCCTTGAGTTGTTGTGTATTTAGATCAGCTAATTTCATCGATTCTCTCTTTTATACTGCTTATACAATTCCTTTGCTCTTAAATGGTCTTCCTGATTGGCGGTAAATACATGCGAACCATCACCTTGCGCTACAAAATATAAATAATCTGTATCGGAAGGATATAATGCTGCTTTAATGGATTCTAATCCAGGATTATTAATAGGTCCAGGAGGTAAGCCATAATTCAAATAAGTATTATATGGAGAAACACGCCTTAGGTCTCTATTGCTCAATGCTTTTGGATTGCCTGGTATTATATATTGTATAGTTGGATCTGCTTGCAATTTCATTCTCCTTTCTAATCGATTGTGATAGACTGAAGATATAATAGCCCTCTCTTTATCTAATAAAGCTTCTCCTTCTATAATCGACGCTAAAGTTACGACCTCATGCACCGTAAATCCTAGCTCATTTGTGCGTTCTATAAATGTTTTATTAAAATTCTTCCAAAACTCAGAAACCATAATATTCAATATTTCGCGATTGGTCGTTTCTTTAAAAAAATAATAGGTATCAGGAAAAAGATATCCCTCTAATGATGTAGCTTGTATACCAAATCCTTCAATCAATGATTGATTATTAAATAATGCACTATAATCATCTGATCTTTCGAATAAAGTATTTGCCTTTAAAAATATCTGACTGGATGAAGATCCTTCAGGAATAGTCAACTTTAATCGCATCGGACCTTCTTCAAAGATGGTATTAATAATATCTCTATTACTTACTTTTCCTTCTACTGAAAATGTTCCAACAGGTATCTTATTAGACAGTCCAAGAAAATAAACTCTATACTTAAAAAAAGATTTATTATGGATAATATCTTTCTCATGTAAAAGGTTAGTTACCGCATTCAATGACATTCCTTTCTCGACAACAAATATGGTTTTATCAATCTCTTTAATAGAAGTAAAAAATATACTTGATCCGATAAGACATAATGTTAAAAACAGTCCAAATATTGAATCACGACTACTATTTCTATTGACTACCATGAAGAAGGAGAAATTAATTCTTTTATAGGCTGAAATCAATTGTAAGGAATTATATTTTTTGGAAACTCGGTAGAAGAAATTTAACTTATCATCAATGCAAGACAAGAATAAACAACAAATCAACCTTAAGTGGCCATATAAAACTAAAAATTATGTTTTGTTTGGAGCCGGAGTTTTCGTTATAATTGTGGGTTATTTGACAATGTATTTAGGAGAGGTTGACAGCTTTCAGAGTTTAGTCCTCTCTCCCTTGCTTTTATTAATCGGGTACTTAGTTCTTATTCCATATGCATTATTGCATAGAAATAATTAAATGGGGTAGTAGTTCAGCTGGTTAGAACGCCGGCCTGTCAAGCCGGAGGTCGCGGGTTCGAGTCCCGTCTATCCCGCAAGATAAAAGTATTAATACATAAAAAAGGAGCTTTCATAGTTCCTTTTTTTGTCAAAAAATAAAATGAAAAATATTTATCAAATTGGAGCTGGAATGGTTGGAAGTGCAATGGCTATTGACCTTTCAAAAAATCATAATCTTTTTTTAGCAGATTATGATCTTAACGCTCTTAAAATTATTCAATCTAAAAATTCTAATATTCAAATATCGCAACTTGATGTCACTGATAGTAAAGCGTTATCAGAATGGATTGCACCAGCCGACATTGTATTGTTAGCAGTTCCTGGATTTTTAGGCTATAAAGCACTAGAGACAATTATTAATAGTGGTAAAAATGTAGTTGATATATCATTCTCACCTGAAAATATATTAGACCTTAATCCATTAGCTGTAGAAAAAGGGGTTACAGTTATTGTTGATGCTGGTGTTGCTCCGGGAATTCCGAATTATTTATTAGGATACTGGGATGCACAATTAAATATAGAGTCATTTGAATATTATGTTGGTGGGCTACCAAAAAACCCTCAACCTCCATTCAATTATAAAGCACCATTCTCACCAATAGATGTTATTGAAGAATATACTCGTCCTGCAAGAATGTTAGTAGATCATGAAATCATTACCCAGCCTGCATTATCTGATATCGAAAGAATGAAATTTGAAGATGCTGGGACATTGGAAGCATTTAACACTGATGGATTACGATCTTTGCTATCAACTATGAATCATATTCCGAACCTAAAAGAGAAAACGTTGCGTTATCCTGGTCATGCAGAACTGATGCTTGAATATCGTAATAAAGGATTATTTAATGATAAGAATATTGATGAAACATCAAAAAAATTATTTGAAGCATGGAAATTAGATGAAAATGAAATAGAATTTACTGTCCTTGATATCATCATTAAAGGTGATATGAAAATCATTACCTATCATCTATATGATGAATTTAATTTAGAAAGCCGAACATCATCTATGGCGCGCACTACAGGGTATACTGCTACTGCTAGCATTAATTTAATATTAGAGAATATATGGAATGATTATGGTGTCTTCCCTCCAGAAATGGTTGGTGTTAAACCCGAATGCATACAATTTATTCTACAATATCTTAGTCAAAGAGATGTTGTCATATCAGAGAAGACTCTTTAATAGAAAGAGTTTTATGGAAAAGTGGCAATAATTATTGTAGATTTGTCACTTATGTTAAAAAAACTCTTATCATTATTTTTAATTTTATTGATTAGTTGCGGCGGCGGCGGAGGTGGCGGCGGTAGCGATGATGGTGGTGGAACAGGTCCTACTGATCCAGCACCAGTAGCAATTTTTTCTGGTTCTCCTACATCAGGGCCTGTCCCTTTAACAGTAGGATTTTTATCTGGATCTACAAATGCTACAACACATGCATGGGATTTTGATAATGATGGATCGCCAGATGCATCCGGCACTTCAGTATCATATACATATGAAAATACAGGAACGTATTCTGTTTCATTGACCGTTACAAGCTCTGGTGGAACTGATACTACAACGAAAACAGATTATATTACAGTAAATGCTGTCCCACCAACAGCTGCATTTTTTGGAGCACCTACATCAGGAACACCTGAATTGCGTGTTCAATTTACCAATACATCTTCACAGTATACTCAATCAAGTTGGAGTTTTGGTGATGGATCAACAAGTTCAGAAGATTCTCCAATTCATACCTACACTGCTACTGGAAATTATGATGTATCATTAAGTGTAACAGGTGAAGGTGGATCTAACACTGTAAATGAGTCAGCTTATATCACATTAACTGATATTGCAACTCCAGCAATGATTGTAGATTCAAAATATACCGATACTACTACAGGATCTAGTGTTGCGCTAGATATAAAGGTATTAGGAGTCACTGGCCTTGCTGCAGCGCAAGCAAAACTAACTTTTGATACAAGCGCATTAACTATTGGAGATGTAACTGCTGGAGATTTCTTAACTGGCAATACTGATCCATTATTTATTGTTACCAATGAAGATGGTGCGGTTACTATTTATACTTCTTCTCTATCTAGCGATCAACCAACTTCTGATGGAGATGGCGTAATTGCTACAGTAAACTTTACAGTCAACGGATCAACAAATACAAATTTAAATTTTGATAGCGCTAATACTATTATGTTAGATGTAAATGGCGCAAATATTGCAATCAATGGATTAGAAAACGGATACTTAATACTAGAATAATATTATGAAAAAACTACATTATATAATTGCTTTTATCATGGTTGGACTTATCGCATTTCAACCAACCGCGCAGGCTATTACAAATTACTTAGGCGAACAAAACAGATTAAAACAAGAAGCGTTTATTAATGACTTTCTTGCTAAACGACAAACTATATCTTACAAAGAAAGCAAGAAACTACCTAAGGCGTTACGTCCAGATTTAAAAGGTGCACATGATTATCTAATGATGTATGACCCAAATACAGGGACTATTCCAACAGAACGTATATTAGATGCTATAGAACATGCTGAAGATAGGCGCATGAGTCTTTCTTATGCAAAGAGAATGACTGAGGTAAATTGGGTAGAAAGAGGTCCAAATACTATCGGAGGTAGAACCCGAGCAATTCTTATAGACCCTAATGATTCTACAAACAAAAAATTATGGGCTGCAGGAGTTAGTGGAGGATTGTGGTATACTAATGATGTTACCGCTTCAAACCCTACATGGAATTCTGTCGATGGTACATGGGGGAATTTAGCGGTTTGCAGTATTAATTCAGATCCAAATGACGCCAATACTATGTATGTTGGTACTGGAGAAAGAATGGGAATTTTCTCAACAGCAAGTCGCGGATTAGGTATGTGGAAAACTACTGATGGTGGTGCAACTTGGACACATTTAACCTCTACGGAAGATTTTAATTATGTTACTGATATTGTTGTTAGAAATGAATCAGGAACAAGTGTAGTGTATGCTGGAGTTGGTGGACATTACTATGAAGGTAAATGGCATGGATCTGCCAATACTGGTTTATGGAGATCTGCTGATGGTGGTACAACTTGGACACAAGTAATGGATACTACTTCTAGTGGTACTGTTTATGAAATTATGGATTTAGACATGGGTAGTGACAATAGAATTTGGGCTGCATCTAGAACTAATGTCTATGGTGATGGCGGTGGAGATATTTTCTATTCTGACGATGGTACAAATTGGACAAAAATATCGTTAGGGTTTGTTGGCAGTGGAAATAGAACAATCATTGCTGTTGCCCCTTCTGATCCAAATATAGTTTATGGTATGATTGTTAGCAGCGATACAAGAAAAGTTCAATGGATTGTTAAAACATCAGATAGTGGAGCTAATTGGACTGTGTATACTGCCGGAGGCTCTGATCCATTTCCTGTAGATTCTAACGGAAATGTTTTAGGTGATGGTAATGGTCAAGCTGGTTATGATTTGAGTCTAGGCGTTGATCCAAATGATCCAAATACAGTCTATGCTGGTGAGCTTGATGTTTTTAAGACTACCGATGCCGGAGCAAGTTGGACGCAAATATCAGGTAGTTCGCAAACTGCATCTATGCATGTCGATCAACAAAACCTAAAAACAATTACAAGTAATGAAATTATTTTTTCTAATGATGGTGGTATATATTATACAAATGATGCAGGAGCAACGATATCAAATAGAAATACCGGCTACAATGTTAGTCAATTTTATTCTGTTGCGTTACACCCTGATGTTGGTAGCCAATATGTAATTGGTGGAACTCAAGATAACGGTACTTGGACAATTAGTGGTACAGATATTCAGAGTGGTTCTGCTGTTGTTGGTGGAGATGGAGCATATACACATATTGATCAGCTCAATCCAAGCTATCAGTTTACTGCAACAACATATAATAGTATTTATAGAAGCACTAATGGAGGTGCTAGCTTCTCTTATTATGCAAACCATGAAGATAGTGGTGGTGGTGATACAGGATTTTTTATTAATCCATCTACAATTGATCCTACTAACAAAGCATTCTACTCTTCTGTAGACGCTTCTACAATTTTAAGATTAAACAATTATGAAACATTAGCTGATAAAACACTTATGAGCGTATCTCTTGGCTCTACAGCATCAGCATTTAAAATGTCTCCACATACTGATGGAGTCCTTTTTGTTGGAACTTCGGGTGGAAGAATATTTAAGATTACCGATGCGCATACAAGCAGCTATACTGCTACTGATATTAGCGGATCTAATATCAGTGGATATATTTCATCAATTGATATTGGAAAAGATGATAATCAAATATTAGTTACTGTATCAAACTATGGAGTGACTTCAGCATGGGAAACAGTAGGTGGTGGTGGATCTAATGGATGGAATGATATTGAAGGCGATCTTGCTGATATGCCTGTGCGTTGGGGATTATATAATCCAAATAATTATAATCAAGTAATTTTAGCAACTGAACTTGGAACATGGGTTTCTGATGATGTTTCTGCTTCAAGTCCTACATGGAACCCTTCAAATGATGGTTTAGCGAATGTTAGAACTGACATGTTAGTAAGAAGATCATCTGATAACGCACTAGCTGCTGGAACTCATGGTAGAGGCTTATTTTATTCCACAGGATTCAC
>DASCOP010000096.1:0-2932 GCA_036012065.1 Fidelibacterota bacterium | reverse complement strand
AAGAATGGTTATCGGAGAAGAATAATCGAAAAGTAGCATTCAACATTCCAAAAAGAGGGGTAAAACTAAAAGAATTAAGATTAGCGAATCGAAACGCAAAGCTTCTTTTAAATGAGTGGATGTTAAATCTTGCAAAACGAAAAGATTATATTCCAAAACTGCTTAGTGAGCTTCAAGATATTCTAAGTTTATCGAAGCCACCTCGCCTGATTGAAGCATTTGACATTTCTCACTTAGGCGGAATTGATACGGTAGCATCGATGGTTGTATTTAAGGATGGAAAGCCTTATAAAAGCGGATATAGAAAATATAATATTAGTGTTGATCAAATTGATGACTTTGAATCCATGAAAGAAGTGGTATTTCGTCGATATAAACGACAATTAAATGAAGGGAATCTATTACCTGATTTAATCTTGATTGATGGAGGAAAAGGACAACTATCTTCTGCAAAAGAATCGTTAGATAAGTTAAAATTAAAACTTCCTATTGTGGCTATAGCCAAACGACTAGAAGAGCTGTTTATTCCTGGAGATTCAGAATCATTAAGAGTTGCAAAAAATTCTCCTGCATTAAATTTATTAAAGCAATTGCGAGACGAAGCTCATCGATTTGCTATTACATTTCAGAGAGATAAAAGATCAAAAAGAATGTTTAAATAAGATTATGTTCTTTCATCCAATCGTCTGAAAGAAATTTTCTCATGTAATTACGAATACTATCAGGTAGTATTATAAGACAATTTTGCCCTTTTTTGAGCGATTTTGCTGCTTTTAAGGCCGCAAAGGTAGCAGAACCACATGAACCCCCAATTAATAGACCTTCCTCTCTTATAAGCGCTTTAGCGGTAGCGAATGCTTCTTTATCATTTACTTTGACAAATTCATCGACAACACTTTTATCAAATACTTTAGGGATAAAGTCATAACCAATACCTTCCACCTGATATGGTGAACCTTTATATTCATCTTCACCACCTAAGATAGATCCATACGGGTCAGCTCCTACAATTTTAATGTCAGGTATTTGTTCTTTAAGGCGTTTTCCTACACCACTAATGGTTCCACCAGTGCCTACACCCATGACAACCATATCTAAATCAGTACCAAAATCATCTAAAATCTCTTGTGATGTGTGATTATAATGTATTTCTGGGTTACACATATTTTCCCATTGATCAAGAATATGGCTTTTAGGGGTGTCTTTATTTAGTTGTTTTGCTACACCAAAATTGCTATCACATTCATCATGACAAGCTTCAGTTCTGGTACGTATAATTTTTGCCCCTAAGGCTTTGATTGTTAGTTCTTTTTCCATACTCATCTTTTCTGGCATACAGATGATGAGTTTATATCCTCGTACAGCAGCAGCTAATGCAAGTCCAATACCTGTGTTGCCTGAAGTGGCTTCAATAAGAGTGTCACCTGGTTTGATTTTGCCTGCTTTTTCAGCACAGTCAATCATACAAAATGCTACTCTGTCTTTTACAGAACCACCAGGATTAAACATTTCAAGTTTTACATAAAGGTTACAATCTAGCTCAGATCCAATAGAATTAAGCTTGATGATAGGAGTAGAGCCAATAGTTTCAAGGATATTGTTGTAAATCATGCTTTAATATTAAAAAAAAAGGGGCGAAAAGCCCCTTCTTTTTTTTAAAGAAAACAAATTACTTTACAGTAATTTTTTTCCCAATAGACGATTTGGTCTTTGGAAGAAGGATATTTAACACTCCATTGTCAATTTTCGCAGAGATTTTATCTGCTTGAACATTGTTTGGAATATTAAATGATCGTTCCATTTTACCGTATTCGTAAGAATTATACTTATCAGACTTTCTTTGTCCTGAAACTTTTAAACGATTATTGTCAAAAGCTATGTCAATATCGTCTTTGGATATTCCAGGAACATCCATTGTCAAATAATATTCTTTATCGTTCTCGTTGTAATGAGATGTTGTATTCACATTTACTGATGAAAATCGTGGATCAATTGATAAATCAGTAAAAAACTGATCAATAATATTATCAAATGTATCTATTTCATTGTTAAATGGTTTCCATTTTATTAAACTCATTTCGTTCTCCTTTGTAGTTAATATTTACGTTATTATAGCTGCAAAAGGAGTGCCAAATTTATTTGTATGTTATTTTTGCAGATAAATTTTAGAAAAAATGACAAAATTCCATACTTCTGTAAAAAGTATGAAAAAGTGACAGAGAATTATATGAATTTTAAAAATATTTTATCAAAAACAAACGTGTCTGCTGATTGGATTGGCATTAGGTATGTAGAGGAAAAGCAGAACATACTCTCTACTAAAAAAACATCTTTAGATAATGTTCAAAGAAATGTAACAAAAGGCGTAATGATTGATGTGCTTGTTGATGGACAATTCTCATATTATGCCACACCATTTCTTGATGAGTCTCATATCTTAGAATGCATTAAAACTGCATATAATAACGCAAAACTTGCTTCAAAATATTCAGTGTTTAAATTTGATCAATCTACTGTTAGAAAAGGCTTTACCGGAGAGTATAATACCAAGCTAGAAACTCCTTTAAGTGATTTGTCTGTCACCGATATTAAAGATATAGCATTATTAGGCTCAAAAACCTTAATGAGCCATGATAAAATCGTGCATGCAGCGACGACAATTGAATTAATTGAAAGAACAACCGATATTGTGAGCACTTCTGGGGCTGATATTCATCAGAAAATGGATATTATATTAGTAGAATTATCCTCAACAGCGCAAAATAAACACGATTCTCAAACAAGAACCAATCATGGAATGAGAGGGCATTGTTTTCAGGCAGGTGCTGAATTTTTAGATAATTATAACATAGAAGACGAAGCAAATCAGATTTCATTGCAAGCATTAGATTTATTGAATGCTGAGCAATGTCCTACAGAAGTTATGGACTTA
>DASCOP010000095.1:0-6427 GCA_036012065.1 Fidelibacterota bacterium | reverse complement strand
GTATATTTTACTGATTATTTAGGTCTAGATGTGGTTAGTATCACTCAATTGAGAAAAGAATTTGTGATGAAAGATGTAGAATTCACAATAGCAAAAAATACCTTAATTAAATTAGCTGCAAAAGAAGCAGGTATGTTAGGTGTTGATGATTTTCTAAAAGGGCCAACAGCAATGGCTGTTAGTTATGAAGATCCTACTAATCCAGCACAAGTAATTAAGAATTTTTTAAAAGATTTTGATAAGCCTTCAGTGAAAGGTATGATTTTAGATGGAGAAATATTCGACGCAAATGAGTTTGACAGAATAGCTAATCTACCATCAAAAGATCAGCTTTTATCTAAATTGGTTGGAATGTTAAATTCCCCAATGTCAAAACTGAGCAGTACTTTAGGAAGTCCTGTTTCTGGCTTATTAGGAGCACTTGAACAATTAAACTCAAAGAAAGAAGGGTAGTTAAAATGAGCACTAAAAGAGAAGATGTGTTAAAGTATCTTGAAGAAGCAAATATGATTGAAATATCTGAGCTTGT
This sequence comes from Fidelibacterota bacterium, assembly GCA_036012065.1. Lineage (GTDB taxonomy): Bacteria > Fidelibacterota > Marinisomatia > Marinisomatales > Marinisomataceae > Marinisoma. The sequence goes on along the minus strand of DASCOP010000095.1, from coordinate 5,898 downwards.
AAAAGATATCGAAGATAAATTTGGCGTAACAGCTGCTGTACCTGTTGCTGCAGTCGCAGGAGCGGCTGGTGGTGGAGATGCTGCTGCAGATGCTGCTGAAAAAAGTGATTTTAATGTAGTCTTAACGGCTGCTGGACAATCAAAAATCGCTGTGATTAAAGTTGTTAGAGAAATTTCTGGTTTAGGACTTAAAGAAGCTAAAGAATTGGTTGATTCTGCTCCTAAGGCTCTTAAAGAAGGCGTTGCTAAAGATGAGGCAGAAGGTTTAAAGTCTCAACTTGAGGAAGCCGGAGCTACAGTAGAATTACAATAATATAAACAAATATATTAATTAACCAATTTTTTGGAGGAATAGGTACTTTGAACTTAGATAAGTTGAATAACAGACATAATTTTGAAAAAATAAAAACAGCCGTAAAACTACCAAATCTTCTCGATTTACAGGTAGGTTCTTTTCATGATTTTTTACAGGAAGATGTTAAACCAAAAGACAGAGTAATGTTTGGTTTACATGAAGCTTTTTCTTCAATTTTTCCATTACAAGATAATCATGAGAACTACATACTTGAATATAAAAGCTATACGATTGGAAAACCTAGATATACTCCAAGAGAATGTGCGGATCGTGGTATTACTTATAATGTGCCTCTTAGCGTAAAATTACGCTTAAAGATTACCGATGAAAAAGATAAAAAGAAGTTTTCTCAAATCATAGATCAAGATGTTTATTTTGGTAATATGCCATATATGACCGATAAAGGTACTTTTATCATTAATGGAGCTGAAAGAACTGTCGTAACTCAACTACAGCGATCTCCTGGTGCTTTCTTTGATCAAAAATTCCATCCAAATGGTGCGAAGCTTTTTAATGCTAGGATTATACCGATTAGAGGTTCTTGGATAGATTTCACAACAGATATTAATGATGTCTTGTTTACTATTATTGATAGAAAGAGAAAGTTTCCAGCAACTTTGCTATTAAGATCTTTAGGATTTAGTTCTGACGAAGATATCTATAATGCATTTGATCTAGTTCTTGAAATGGACCCTTCTAAAATAAAGCAAGATAATCTAACTGACTATGTTACTGTTGAAGATACTATAGATATGGAGACAGGTGAATTAGTAGTTGAGGCAGGAAAAGAGTTAAATGAAACTATTGTCAGTGCTTTAAAAAATAATAAGACAAAAACTGTTAAGCTTATAGATGTAAGAAATAATATCGATAGTATGATGATTTATAATACTGTCAAAAAAGATCCTACCAAATCTACAGAAGAAGCGTTGCTAAAAGTTTACTATTTGCTAAGAGGTAGCGAAGCTCCTAGCGCTGAATCTGCTCAGAAATTTATCGATAGAATGTTTTTCTCTCCTAAAAAATATGATTTGGGTCAAGTAGGAAGATATCGCCTAGATAAGCAGTTTAACCTAGACAACAAAGGAAGCGATTCTGTCTTAACTCATGACGATTTCCTTATCACTGTTCAATATTTAATATTAATGAGAAAAGGATTAAAATCCCCCGATGACATTGATCATTTAGGGAATAGAAGAGTAAGAACAGTTGGAGAGCAGCTCAAAGTACAGTTTAATTCTGCTTTAGCTAGAATGGTAAGAACTGTATATGAGAGAATGAACCTAAGAGAATCTGAAACAATTACACCTCAAGATTTAATTAATTCTAGATTAGTAACGACTGTGATTAATACGTTTTTTGGAACCAGTCAATTATCTCAGTTTGGGGATCAAACAAATCCGCTAGCAGAAATTACTCATAAGAGAAGAATTTCCTCTCTTGGGCCTGGAGGTCTTTCGAGAGAAAGAGCAGGTTTTGAAGTTCGAGATGTTCACTATACTCATTATGGAAGACTATGTCCAATTGAAACTCCTGAAGGTCCGAACATTGGTTTGATATCATCTCTTGCTTTAATGGCAAAAATTAATAGACATGGATTTATTGAAGCACCTTATAGAGTGGTAGATAGTCAAGTAGTAAAAGATGAATTTCTTTATCTTTCAGCTGATGACGAAGATAGAACAAACATTGCGCAATCAGGTTTAAGTACTGATAGTAAAAATAAGATAAGCGACTCAAAAGTTAGAGTGAGATCTAAGGGAGATTTCCCTATTGTAGATCCAGAAAATGTGCAATATACAGATATTGTACCAAACCAAATTCTGAGTGTTGCAGCTGCTTTAATTCCATTTGTTGAGCATGATGATGCTAATAGAGCATTGATGGGTTCAAATATGCAACGTCAATCTGTGCCATTAATGAAAACGGAATCACCTATTGTAGCTACCGGAATGGAGAGGAAGGTTGCAAGAGATTCTAAATCTGTAATTATTTCACCTGTTTCAGGTACAGTTGTGCATGTTGATTCAAATAAAGTTGTGATTAAAGATAGTAGCCATCCTGATAGCACATTGCTAAAAAAAGATGCAAATCTCTTTACTATAGATTTAATTAAATATGCTCGATCTAACCAGAACACATGTTACAATCAAAAAGTAATCGTTACAGAGGGTGATAAAGTAAAGAAAGGTCAAGTCATTGCTGATGGAGCTTCAACAGATAAAGGTGAGTTAGCTTTAGGTAAGAATGTATTAGTAGCTCTAATGCCTTGGAATGGATATAATTTTGAGGATGCTATTGTTATAAATGAGAGACTTGTAAGAGATGATGTGTTTACATCTATTCACGTAAACGAAATTGAGCTAGAAGTTAGAGATACAAAAAGAGGAGAAGAAGAATTAACTCCTGAGATTCCTAACGTAAGCGAAGACGCAACATCGCAGCTAGATGAAGATGGTCTTATTCGAGTGGGAGCTATTGTAGAAGAAGATGATATATTAATTGGTAAGGTGACGCCTAAAGGTGAAACAGATCCTTCTCCAGAAGAAAAGCTTCTTAGAGCAATTTTCGGAGAAAAGGCAGGAGATGTAAAAGATGCTTCTAAAAAAGCTGAACCTGGTGTAAAAGGTGTAGTCATTAAGACTGATCTTTATGAAAAAACCTCTAAGCAGTCTAGAGCAGAAGTAAATGAACAGATTAAAGCATTGCAAAAGAGCAAGAGAGATGATGAAAGGTCTTTAAGATCTAGCAGAGATGAGCTTCTTAAATCTATCCTTGACAATAAAACGACTCTCGGAATAAGAGCTTCTAGAGATGGAAAGGTCCTTGTGAAGAAAGGAAGTAAGCTAACATCAAAGAAATTAGATAGCTTCAATTTTCAACTATTCTCTACTGAAGATCCATGGATTTCAGGTGAAAAAACTTGGGAAAAAATACTAAACATTCTTAATTCCTTTGATCAAAATCTTGTTGATCTTGATACAAAATTAGAATCAAATATTTTTAAACTTAAAGAGGGCGATCAGCTTCAGCCAGGCATTTTAAAATTAGCTAAAGTATATGTGGCTAATAAAAGAAAGGTATCGATTGGTGATAAGATGGCTGGAAGACATGGTAATAAAGGTGTTATTGCTACAGTAGTTCCTGAGGAAAATATGCCTTATTTAGAAGATGGTACTCCAGTAGATATCTGTCTAAATCCTATGGGTGTTCCTTCTAGAATGAACTTAGGCCAACTATATGAAACTATGTTAGGGTGGGCTGGAAAAATACTTGATGAGAAGTATGAAACTCCAGTTTTTAATGGTGCGACACCTGAAGAGGTAGCAGCAAAAATGAAAGAAGCCCAATTGCCAGATACAGGTAAAGTTACATTATATGATGGTTTAACAGGAGAAAAGATTGATAATCCGGTATTAGTAGGTTACATGTATATAATGAAATTATTCCATATGGTTGATGACAAAATGCATGCTAGATCAACTGGTCCATACTCACTAGTGACTCAACAGCCTTTAGGTGGTAAAGCACAATTTGGCGGACAGCGATTTGGTGAGATGGAAGTTTGGGCACTTCAAGCATATGGTGCTGCTCATATTTTAAGAGAGATTTTAACAATCAAGTCAGATGATATTGAAGGTAGATCAAAGGTCTACAGTGCGCTTGTTAAAGGAGAAGATTTACCTGATCCAACAACTCCAGAAGCTTTCAATGTATTTATGAAAGAGATTCAAGGTCTTGGATTAGACATAACTTTAGATTAAAGGAAAGAAAATAAATGTACAAAGCAAATAACAGTATTTCACTTAAATTGGCTTCACCAGAAAAGATTCTTGAAGGATCGTTTGGTGAAGTTTTAAAACCTGAAACGATTAATTATCGCTCTTATAAGCCAGAAAAAGACGGACTATTTTGCGAAAAAATCTTTGGTCCAGTAAAAGATTTTGAATGCCATTGCGGTAAGTATAAAGGTATTAGATATAGAGGTATTATATGTGATAGATGTGGAGTAGAAGTTACTACAAAGAAGGTGCGTAGAAATAGAATGGGCCATATTACTTTAGCAGTACCAGTTGTACATATTTGGTTTCTTAAGTCAATACCTAGTAAGCTAAGTTATATCTTAGGTAAAAGCGCAAAACAGTTAGAAAGTGTAATATATTATGAAAATTATTTAGTAATCAATCCAGGAAAAAGCGGTCATAATCGTTTTGACTTGCTTGCAGAGGAAGATTATATAAAAGCAGAGACCGAATTTGGCTATGAAGCTTCTTCGCAAGAAGAAAGAGAAGAAGAATCTCACTTCTATGCAGCTATGGGTGGAGAGGCTATCAAAGACGGATTAGCTGAAATGGATTTACTAGAGCTTAAAAAAGAGCTAGAACTGATTAGCACGACAACAAAGTCGAAACAAAAGAAAGAAGATGCATTAAAAAGATTAAAAGTAGTGAAAGATTTTGCTAGAGATAGAAACAATAAACCTGAATGGATGATTGTTTCAATTTTACCTGTTATGCCTCCAGAATTAAGACCTCTAGTTCCGCTAGAAGGTGGAAGGTTCGCAGCTAGCGATCTAAATGATCTTTATAGAAGAATTATTATTAGAAATAATCGTTTAAAACAGTTGATGGATATTCAAGCTCCTGAAGTTATTCTAAGAAATGAAAAGAGAATGCTCCAAGAATCTGTTGATGCACTTTTTGATAATACAAAAAGAAAAACTGCAATAAGAAGTGGATCGAAAAGACCATTAAAATCTATATCTGATATGTTAAGAGGTAAGCAGGGTAGATTTAGACAAAACTTGCTAGGTAAAAGAGTTGATTATTCAGGTAGATCTGTTATTGTTGTCGGTCCTGAACTAAAAATGACTGAATGTGGAATTCCAAAGAATATGGCATTGGAACTATTTAAGCCTCATTTAATACGAGAATTAATTAGAAGAGATTTAGCTGCGACACCTAGAAGTGCTAAGCTTATGATTGAAAATAAAGAGTCATTTGTATATGAGATCCTAGAAACAGTAGTAAGAGATCATCCTGTATTATTAAATAGAGCACCCACTTTACACAGATTGGGTATTATAGCTTTCCAGCCAATATTAATTGATGGTAAAGCAATTAGAGTGCATCCACTTGTTTGTTCAGCATTTAATGCTGACTTTGATGGTGACCAAATGGCAGTTCATGTACCTTTATCTGTTCCATCTCAATTAGAAGCTAGAGTGTTAATGATGGCCAGTCAAAATGTTTTACATCCTGCAAGTGGAAAACCAATCACATTACCTTCTCAGGATATGATATTAGGTTGTTATTACCTAACAAGAGAAAAAGCGGGACAAAAAGGAGAAGGAAAAACCTTTGGTTCTATTGATGAGGTCAAGATAGCATACGAAAATGACAAGGTTGGATTACATGCTATTGTGAATGTAAGACATAACGGAAATTGGCATAAGAATACAACTGCTGGTCGCGCAATATTTAATTCGATTATTCCAGAAGAGTTAGGTTATTATGATGAAATGATTTCAAAGAAGAAATTAA
>DASCOP010000094.1:0-2905 GCA_036012065.1 Fidelibacterota bacterium | reverse complement strand
CGAAAGCAACTTCTTCCATGATAGCATAAATTTCTTCATGAATACGCGCAACTTCACTTAAGCCAATTTGATGGATTTCTTCTGGAGTTAACCCTAATGTTGTATATCCGTCTAAAGCATATTGATAATATTCAGCCCCATTAGAATACTTCCATACTCCATCATTATTGGTTGCGTTTAATTGTTGCTTAGCAAGAAAATCAATTAAGTTTTTATAGGAATAATTAACAATCGTAACTAGGATAGCTTCGGCTTCGCTTTTATAACGAAGTTTGATTGCATCTGAAATGGCTAATGCATCTAATTTATTGACAAAATCTTCGTAGATAACATTCTGTTTTTTACCGTCTTCAAACGGGTATCCTGATATAATATTTTCACATACCGCAATGGCTTTAGGATAGACAAACATAGGAGGAATTGTTCCCAGTTCATCTCTTAGTTCTAGTTCTTTAATAAAATCTTCAAATAACGGCTCAATATTGCGCAATCTAGAGAGATAATCTTCTGCGTCCCTTTCATCATCTATTTTATGATAATTGATTAGAAAAGATGGAATAGAAGAGTGTTTTCCTCCACGATGGGTTACCATATATCCACGAAAAAGATAGTCATTGGAATCCATGGTTCTTTGCAAAGATTTTTCCATTAATCGATAACTAATAGCTGTTTTATTATCGAGCTTTTTGATATCGATATTATCTAGCATATATTCTAAGTTAAATTGGGCATTTCGGATTTCTTTTCTTCTATTCTCCCAGGTAATATCATCCCATTGATCATAATTAGATTTATAACCTAATCTCGTCTGAAACTCAGGACTATCTAACACTCTGTCTTGAAAGATAGACTCAAAGAACTGATTAGCTTTTTTAATTTCATCCTGATCAACTTTTGATCCTGTACATGCATTAATTGATAATAAGCACGTCAATAAAAGTATATAAATTGTATTTTTCTGATTCATAAGGTGTTTAATTTAATAACAATTCAGCAGAGAATACGGTGTTTTCTACTAGCATTGCTATCGTCATTGGACCAACCCCTTTAGGAACAGGAGTCAGTGCACTAGCTTTACCCATCACGCTTGACTGATTAACATCTCCAACAATAATAGATTTTCCATCACGTTCAATACGATTAATCCCTACATCAACAAGGCACGCCCCCTCCTTGATAAATGAGGCATCTAAGAATTCTGGTGAACCCATTGCTGCAACGACCACATCTCCTTGCTTAGTAAAGTCTCTTAAGTCAGATGTACCGCTATGACAAAGAGTAACAGTTGCATTTCCCAATGTTTTAAGACTGGATAATACCGATACAGGCCTTCCAACAATATTGCTTCGTCCGACTACTACAACATGCTTTCCGTGTAAATCTACCTGAAAATGCTTTAACATAAACATAATTCCCTTTGGTGTACATGGAACAAACCTTGGTTTTCCTATTGCTAATAAACCAGCATTCTCTGGATGGAACCCATCAACATCTTTTGTTGGATTTATGGCATGAATAACCTTATCACTATCGATATGTTTTGGCAGAGGTAATTGAACTAAAATCCCATGAAAACTGTCATCTGTATTGATTGTAGCAATTAAATCCAATAATTCTTGCTCTGAAACAGAACTTTCTAGACGATGAATTTCAGATTTAAGACCTAAAGCATCAAAACGTTTTGTCTTATTGCGAATGTAAATCTGTGACGCAGGATCTTCTCCTACTAAAATAGCTGCCAATCCTGGAGTAATACCTTTTTCTTTTAAGGTACTGATACGATTATGTAAGCTTTCATAGAGAGCTTTACTAGACTCTAATCCCGATAAAATTTTAGTATCAGACACGTTATTTCCTTTTGTTATACTATTTCTTCAATACGTCCAATCAAAGATTGGATTTTTGATTCTACTTCGCCTTTAAAAGAGTATTCTCCTCTTTTTGCGCTCATTAGCTCGTCTGAGATATTCATTGCAGCTAAGATTGCTATCTTGGAAGCATTTAAGGATGAAGGTGCTGATCTTTGAATTTCTGACATTTTTCTATCTACTAGCGCAGCACATTCTCTTATGTGAGCTTCGTCAACGGTAGCACGAATAGAATATTCTTGACCAAAAATTCTAACTTTTACAACTTTTTTTTCTGAATCTTCCATAATATTTCCTTATTAATTATCTCTTAATTTAGCATTAAATTTCTTTGTAACAAGACTTATAATTTCTGCAATAACTGGATTTACATCATTATCTTCAAGTGTTTTTTTAACACTCTGAAATGACAGTTTGAACAATACATTCTTTTTATCACCCTCTTCTTTTGACTGATAAATATCAGCAGGATATACATCTTGTAATATTGATTGGTTAACTGATTTCATTGCAGAGCATACTTCACCTAAATTAGCATTGCTATCTAGTTTGAAGTTGAGATCTCTATTGACTGTTGGATACAATACAATATCTTTAACCTTAACACTGTGATTGAAATGCTCTGTAAAGAAGACAGTATTAATATCCATAACACATACATCAGTCTTATGTGCAATATCTAATTTATCTAGAAATGATGGACTTATTACTCCGATAGAGCCAACAGTGTTCTTTTTTCCATCTACAATACGATAAAATGTATTACAATACGAATCCTTGTCCTCTATAAACTTAATTTTTGTTTTTGTAAGAATCTCAAATATGTTAGTTGCAATACCCTTGAGTAAGAAAAAGTTATTCTCTACTGCTCCAAAATGTACATTTTGCTCATAGAAACTTCCATGTACTAGACAAGAAAAGTTGCTTATTTGATTAATATCTTCTAAAGATTTCCCTTTTTTTTCAAAAACAGTGCCATGTTCATAAATTAATGTATTAGCGGAACCGTTTTTGAAATTGAAATCTAAATTTTCTAA
>DASCOP010000093.1:0-2347 GCA_036012065.1 Fidelibacterota bacterium | reverse complement strand
TTCCTGCTAATGCCACAGTATTCACAGAATCTGTTATAATAAGATGGTCTGTATCTAATGTATATGATTCCTCATCTAATGCATCAAATTTCTCGCCTTTTTTAGCCCATTTTACCTCAATAGTAGGTTTTGACAGCTTATTTAAGTCAAATACATGAGTAGGATGTCCAATCTCTAGCAACATAAAGTTGGAAATATCTACCAGATTGTTGATACTTTTCTGTCCAGCAGATTTCAAATAATCAGCAAGCCACTTTGGAGACGGTCCAACCGTTAGGTTTTTCATTGTACCAGCAATATAGCGTGTACATCCACCTTTTTTATCTAATTTAACCTTGATAACATCTTTTGTTTTAGATTTAATCTTAAGTGCTTTCATAGGTGTTTTGAGCTTAGTGCCTGACATAGATGCCACTTCTCTTGCAATGCCACGATGACTTAATGCAAAAGCTTTATCTGGAGTAACCTCTACATCAATTGCATCATACATTTCACCTAGAATAGTATCAATTGATACACCTACTTTAGATGAATCTTCTAAGACCATAATACCATCATGCTCTTCTGATATTCCCAACTCTCTTTCAGAACAGATCATTCCAAAACTTTCAACACCTCTAATCTTTGCTTTGCCTATCTTGAAATTTCCAGGCAAGACTGCTCCTACTTTAGCAAATACAATCTTTTGACCTTTATCAACGTTAGATGCGCCACATACAACGTTGTAGGAGTCTTTTCCATCTGTAACGGTACAAACCTTTAATTTATCAGCATCAGGGTGTTTTTCAGCAGATTTTACCTCACCAACAACAATATGCTCTAAAGCACTAAAGTCTGTAACTACCTCAGATTCAAATCCTTGCATGGTTAGCTTATCAGCCAACTCTGATGCAGAATATTTAAAATCAACGAAGCGCTTAAGCCATGATAAAGACACTTTCATTAAAATTGCTCCAAAAATCTTTTATCATTTTGATAGAATAGACGAATATCCTTAACACCATATTTAATCATTGCGATACGTTCTATGCCCAGTCCAAAAGCAAATCCTTGATATTTTGTATTGTCATATCCAACGTTCTTAAGAACATTCGGGTTAACCATACCACATCCTAAGATTTCCATCCATTGATTCAATTTGTCATTCCATATATCCACTTCAGCGCTTGGCTCAGTAAATGGGAAATAACTTGGTCTAAATCGCATTTTCGTATCTTTACCAAACATTTCTTGTACAAAATATTCTAAAGTACCTTTCATTTCTGCAAATGAAGAAGATTCATTTACTACCAACCCTTCTACTTGATTAAATAAGCAAAAGCTTTTATAGCTCACAGCTTCATTTCTAAATACTCTTCCACAACAAATATGACGAATTGGTGGATCTTGATTTTCCATTAAATGAATTTGTACGTTAGAAGTATGAGTTCTTAATACCGTATTAGGGTCAATAAAGAATGTATCTTGCATATCTCGTGCAGGATGATGTTTTGGTACATTTAACGCTTCAAAATTATGATAATCATCATCTATTTCAGGTCCATAAGCAACAGAAAAACCAATAGACTGAAATATTGACTTTATTTCATTAGTAACCTGTTCTAATGGATGTAAGCTTCCCTTAGGTAAGTTATACCCAGGAAGAGAAAAATCAGTAGAATTATCGCTTGACTTACCTTGGTTAGGACTTAAAATATTTGATTTTTTATTAAATGCAGCAGTTAAATCTGTTTTTAAAACATTTAATGCTTTTCCATATTTAGGTTTTTCTGACCCTGAAAGCTTTGCAAAATCATCAAATAATAGAGTGATCTTCCCTTTTCTTCCTAAATAAGCAATACGAAGGTTTTCGAGATCAGTGAGTGTTTTGCAGTTGGATAAATCTAATCGAAAAGATGTCTTAATTTCTTTGATACTTTTATCTAGTGACATCTTCTTTATTTTTACTTTTTCTTTAAATATTTTACAAGGTCTTCAAATACAGACGGATCATTAACTGCTAAATGAGCTAAAACCTTTCTGTCTAAATCGACACCTTTCTCCTTCAATAAATGTACAAAATTTGAATATGATAAACCATTTAATCTTGACGCAGCATTAATACGCATAATCCACAAACGTCTAAATTGACGTTTTTTCTGTCTTCTATCTCTATAGGCATAAAGACCAGCTTTAACTACTGCGTCTTTTGCTGCTTTATAATTACGACTTCTTGCTCCAAAATAACCTTTGGCTAACTTGACAGTTTTACGATGTCTTCTATGTCTTGGAACTGAACTATTGGATCTTGGCATGGCTTACACTTTTCCCATCATTTTTTTCATGCGTTTTTCAAAAGAAGGTGCTA
>DASCOP010000092.1:0-8635 GCA_036012065.1 Fidelibacterota bacterium | reverse complement strand
ACAAGAATGGAGGATATATTGTTCATATTGGAATCACACTACTTTTTGTTGGCTTTCTTGGAAGAGCATTTGAAGTAGAAAAAGAATTCAATCTCTCTCCTGGAGAAGAGATTTATTTTGCAAATTATATTTTTAAACTGAATAATATTACAAGTGAAGCTAGAGATAATCATTATGCATTCATTAGTGATATGGATGTAATTGATGAAAGGAATAGTTTATTGACTAGCTTATATCCTGAAAAAAGAATCTATTTTTATTGGAATCCAGACCCTGAGAAACGTCAACCACACAGCGAGTTAGATATTTATAGTACGATGAAGAAAGATATATATTCTATATTCTCTGCTTATGATGCAGAAAAGAATCAAGGATATTTTAAAATTATGATTAATCCTTTAGTGAATTGGGTTTGGATTGGAGGTATTGTAATGGTGATAGGTTCTCTATTTGCATTCTGGCCATCTAAAAGGAGAGAATATGGAATTATTTAATCAAATTTTTATTTTTGTGTTATATTTTATGGTAGTTTTATTTGTTTTTTATCCATTATTAAAGAAGATTAAATAATGTTAAATATTAAAAATCTTAGCAAGTCATTTTCTGATACAAAGGTATTAGATAATATATCTTGTACAATAGATTCTGGAAAGTTAGTTGCCTTATTAGGCAAAAATGGATCAGGTAAAACAACTTTCTTAAAATGCATATCTAATATTATGAATACTGACTCTGGAGACATTGATTATAATAATTCCAATTTTCTATTTTTAAATGATAAAGCAAATATTTTTAGTGATTTAAAGATTTTAGACAACATGAAATGTATTTTACGTTTCTATAATCAGGATCTAAATAAGGATCAATACAATCAGTCTCTCAATTTGCTTGGTTTAAAAGAATTTGAAGAGTTGCAATTAAAAAACTTATCAAGAGGAAATCTTCAAAGGAATAAATTATTAATTGCATTGAATTTATCATGGGATTACTTATTAATAGATGAGCCTTTTACGAATCTAGATGATAGTGCAAAAGCTATTTTTAAAGAGATATTTTTAGATCTTAAATCAAAGAATAAGACCATTATTTTTTCAACACACAATTTTAGCTATGTTCAAGATATTTGCAATCAATCTCTTACAATAAAAGAAGGGAAGATTCATCTATGATTATTAAGCTAATTAAAAATGAATTTTTCTTAGAAATCAAGTCATCAAATAATCTTTTTTATATGACATTTTTTGCTTTGTCATGTTTAATGCTTTCAGTTTTCTCGTTTCCTCCCTCTGCAATCAATGAAACTATTATTTTATCTGGATTTTTTTGGATTATCGTTGCATTAGTATCAATTAAGCTAATTGAAAATTCTTTTATAAGAGAGAAAGAAGGCGGTATTTATGATTTAATGTATACATCTCCAGTAGATAATTATTTAGTATTCTTAGCAAAACTAATCACATTTTCTTTAATTCTGCTAGGCGTGCAACTCTTTATTTTTATGATTTATAGCTTGATTTCTACATCAATAAATATTGATCTAATTTTCAAGATTATAATACTCTGTGTTGTATCTAATATAGGATTAATTGGTCTTGGAATGCTTATCTATTTAATGACTTCTTTAAATAGTACACGCAGTTTTTTATTTCCACTTATTTTATTCCCAATGATTGTGCCTATCCTAATTCATTCTTCAAATCTATTCATTGGATTGTGCTTAGGACTAGATATATCTTTTTATACAGAATCAATAATGTTATTATTAACTTTCGCACTTATGGCAGTTGTTCTAGGAATTAATTTTTTTGAAAGGCTGATTAAATACTAATGAATTTATCTTTATTTATATTATTGGTAATTGTGATGTTATCGAACCTTGTATCGATTATCTTTTTGACTCCAATGGTACCTGATCAAGAATGGGCACAGAAAATATTTTATCTTCATGTTCCTTTAGCATGGGCAGGTTTTTTATCATACTTCTTTGTAATGCTCGCAGGGTTTGGATATCTTTTCTCTAAGAAGCTTCAATATGACAGGATCGGACATGCTGCTGCAGAGATTGGTACGATATTTACAGGTCTTGTATTGGCAACTGGGCCTATTTGGGCTACTCCAATTTGGGGAAAACCATGGGTTTGGGAGCCAAGGCTTATTACGACTTTAGTCTTATTTCTAATTTATGTAGGATACTTTATTTTAAGAAATGTTGGGATTTATAGACAAAGAGTAGCATTAATCTCTGCTATAATAGGGATTATTGCATTCTTAGATATCCCTATCATATTTGCATCGGTAAATTTTTGGGCAGCTGAAATTCAATCGCATCCTCAAATGGGAATGTCAAAACAACCTTCAGGCATACTATCACCATTTCTATTTTCTTTATTTGCTTTTACTAACCTTATGGTAACTATGCTATACTTAAGAATAAAAGTGCTATGCTTAGAAGACAAAGAGAAAAATTATGTATAATTATTTAGAATATTTTTTAGCAGCATTGTTTATTGTATTTATTGTGATTTTTTTATGGTTTTTGTTAAATATAAGAAAACTGAAAAATTTATAAATAAGCATTTTTAATATTGTATTATTTACTATATTTTTTGGTAGAGATATTAATTATTCTAAGGGGACATGAATAAAATGGAAAGAAAAATTGTACATGTTGTTGGTACTGGTACGATTGGTGAACCACTAATCGGAATATTGTGTGAGCAAAAAAGCAATCTTGGTATTGATGAAGTAACATTCCATAAACATTCTCCTCTAACAGTAGATAAGCCAAAAATTGATAATTTAATGAAAAAAGGTGCAAGACTTTCTGTTCTTGAAGATAGAGTAGATGATTTTAAGGCTATTGACTTAGAGCCAGAATTTACATTAGAAGAAGCTATTGCAAGAAGTTCAGTCGTCATTGATTGTACTCCAGGAGGTTCTGGGCTTGTAAATAAGGAACAATATTACAATAAATATACTGATCGAGTAAAAGGCTTTCTAGCTCAAGGCAGTGAGAATGGCTTTGGAAAAAAATATGCACGAGGTATCAATGATCATGTTATTAGCTCCAATGATCAATTTTTGCAAATTGTGTCATGTAATACTCATAATATTGCATGTTTAGTCAACACACTAGCGCTCAGTATTGCAAAAGACAATCTTTTAGAAGGTAAGTTTGTGTGTATTCGTAGAAGTAATGATATTAGTCAGATAAGCAGCTATGTTCCTGCACCAACAGTAAATGAACATGATCATGAGACATATGGAACGCATCATGCTGAAGATGCTGTAGGATTATTTAAGACCATGGATCTTGATTTAGATCTCTTTTCTTCAGCGCTCAAGATTAATACGCAGTATATGCATACAGTATGGTTTAACATCAAGGTAAAAGAAGGCACTTCTAAAGAAAAAGTACTTGAACTTCTAAATAACAATGTCAGAATTGCATTAACTGAACATAGGTCATCAAATGCTGTATTTTCTTTTGGTAGAGATCAAGGACAGTATGGAAGGATTTTAAATCAAACAGTAGTAGTAGAAGATTCTGTTAATGTTAAAAATAGCAATGAAATATCTGGTTTTTGTTTTACACCTCAAGATGGGAATTCTATCTTATCAAGTATTTCAGCCACAGTCAAGTTCTTGAATCCACATTCCTATCAGGATAAGATTAACTCTCTTTCCCCATTCTTTTTTGATAGAGTGTAATGGTGCATTATCAGAGAATTGTTACAGAGCTTCTTGATGAGAATGCATATATCTTATATAATAATAAAGAATGTATCATAATTGATCCTGGATTTGGTTTTGAATTAATTAATTCATTTATTACATCAAATCATTTAAAACCCATAGCAATTTTAGCAACTCATGCTCATTTTGATCATATTGCTAGTGCATCTAATTTTATTAAAGAGTATGACATTGATTTTTATTTATGTAAGGATGAAAGTCTTATCCTTGAAAATTTTGAAAAGGCAGCAGATTTTTGGGGAGTAGGTAATGTTGGAAGCAACATTGTAGCACAAAGACCTAAAGCATCTCATTGGATTAGTAATGATCAAGAAAATCTTACAATCGGTAGTTTTAATTTTTTGATTATTTTTAACCCTGGACACTCTCCTGGAAGTATTAGTTTTGTTATCGAGGATTTAGTTTTTTGCGGAGATTTGATTTTCAGAGGATCTATTGGAAGAACAGATCTTCCACTAAGTAGCCCAAGAGATATGTCAAAATCACTAGAATTTTTTGTAAATTCTTTTACAAGTGATTGTAAATTATTAACAGGGCATGGAGAAGAGACAACTCTATATGAAGAGTTAAGAACTAATCCTTATTTAATTAAATATGAAAAATAAAATTATTGCTAGTATTGAAGGCTTGCAAAATCAAAAAAAACAACATTTTCTCTTAGCAGTATCTGGTGGAATAGATTCGATGGTGATGTTAGATTTTTTTAATAAAAATTCTAGCTTAGCTAATATTTCAGTTTGTTATGTAGATCATAACTATCATGCTAATAGTAAAAAAATGGGTAAACTAGTATCAAATTATTGTAATAATAATAATATTACGTACATTGAGCATTCTATTAATTCATCAGAAATTAAAAGAAATATAGAATCGCAGCTTCGTGAGAAAAGATACTCTTTCCTTTCAGAGGCTTGCAAAGAAATTAATGCTAACTATGTTGTTACAGCGCACCATTCTGATGATCAAATTGAGACCATTCTAATGAAAATTTTGAATTCTTCTAGTTTTACTTCCATGAGAGGTATTCAGTCATTGAATAATAACCTTTTTAGACCAATGCTTGATATTACAAAGGATGAAATCTACAAATATGCACAAGAAAACAAAGTAGAATATATCTCAGATCCAACAAATAATGATACTTCATTAACAAGAAATTTTCTTAGAAAAAAAGTAATTCCATTGCTAGAAAAGATTAAGCCTAATTTGCATAAACCATTTGAAGATTTTCAGAATAAAACCAACGACATGGAAGATTTATTATCTTTTTCAACAAATGAATTTATCAAATCTGATTATGTATCATTGTCTAAGGATATTTATTATATCAATAAAAATAGGTTTCTAGATTTACCCTTTCTATTAAAAATTAATATTATCAGGAAAATACTATCTAGTAGAACAGAATTCTATTTTTCTAAAAATTTATTAGAAGAGTTAGATGTATTTCTAGAAAAAGAAGTAATTGGGAGTGAGAAAATTATTAATAATACTAAGATTCTTATTGATAGGGACTGTATTCTATTGACAGAGAAATTAGATGTAGTGCCAATATATCGTGAAGTTAAAGCAGGTGAGATGTTAGAAAATGATGATTTCTCATTTTATTGGGACTATGATAAGAGACCAAAAAACTTTTTAAAAGATCCAACCTTTGAATATGTCGATGCTGATCATTTTGAAAATAAATTAATTGTGAGAAATATAGATAATAATGATATATTTAGCCCATTAGGACTGTCTGGAACAAAGAAAGTAACTCAGTATTTGACTGATCAGAAAGTGTCTGCTATTGAAAAAACAAAAACCATTGCAATTTGTAATAAAGAAGACATTGTTTGGGTAGCAGGTAAGCAAATTAGTAATAACTATAAATTAAAGAAGAATAGTAAATTGATTGCAAAACTAAATTTCTTTAGGAAATAGTTTTTTTAATAAACATTTTTATTAAATTATCTCCCACATGAAAAAGCCAGTAAAGAAACAAAAAAAATCATTAAAGAAAAAGCCCAAAGCTAATAATTCAAGCTCTTTTATATGGTTAGCAATGATTTTCTTTGTAATGTTATCTTTATCATTATTGCCAAATGAATCAGCAAATGAAATAGAAGTCTCCTATAATACCTATAAAGAGCTCCTTGCAGATAATCAGATAAAAGAAGCTTCTATTGAGAATGACAATTCTTTTCATGGTGAACTATTGAATCCTACAACACTAATCAATAAAAATGGAGCCGAGTTTACAGAAAGAACTCTTTTTGTTGTTTATTTACCAGCAGACTATACTGATCAAATTAAAATTTGGGATGAGAAAGGTATTGAATATAATTTTGAAGGAGAGAAAATTGACTGGACTAACTGGCTACTTGGTTTTGCTCCTTGGTTACTATTAATTGGATTTTGGCTTTTTATGCTTAAAAGAATGCAAGGTTCAAATAATGGAATGAATAATGTATTTAGTTTTGGAAAAAGCAAAGCAAAAATGTTTTCTTCGAATCAAAAGAAAGTGAAATTCACCGATGTTGCTGGATGTATAGAGGCAAAAGAAGAACTAGAAGAAGTGATTGCCTATTTGAAAAGTCCAAAGAAATTTGAAAAATTAGGTGGAAAAATCCCAAGAGGAGTATTATTGGTAGGTCCTCCAGGAACTGGAAAAACTCTATTAGCGAGAGCTGTAGCTGGAGAATCTAGTGTTCCATTTTTTAGTATTAGTGGAGCTGATTTTGTTGAAATGTTTGTAGGAGTCGGAGCGTCAAGAGTGCGAGATCTATTTGAGCAGGCAAACAAAAATTCTCCTGCAATTATCTTCATAGATGAATTAGATGCTGTTGGCAGACAAAGAGGGGCTGGTTTAGGGGGAGGTCATGACGAAAGAGAACAAACTTTAAATCAATTATTAGTAGAGTTAGATGGATTTGAAAATAGTAGCAGCGTAATTGTAATGGCTGCAACCAACAGACCCGATGTGTTAGACTCTGCACTATTAAGGCCAGGGAGATTTGATCGTCAGGTTGTAGTGGATATTCCTGACCTAAAAGGAAGGCACGACATTCTAAAAATACATACGAAAAAAATTAAGATTAATAAGAAATCTGTTAAACTTAAAGACATTGCAAAAGGTACGCCAGGAATGGTTGGTGCTGATTTAGCAAATCTTGTAAATGAAGCAGCTTTATTAGCATCTAGGAAAAGAAAAGCTACTGTCGATAATAATGACTTTGAAGAAGCAAAAGATAAGGTTTTAATGGGAGTGCAACGAAAAAGCATGGTATTATCCGATGATGAGAAAAAAGTAACAGCATACCATGAAGCTGGACATGCTGTTGTAGCTATATTTTCTCCTGAAGCCGATCCAGTTCACAAAGTCACTATCATTCCAAGGGGAAGAGCTCTTGGTGTGACAATGCAATTGCCTCTAGATGAAAAGCATGGATATTCTAAGACATATATTTTAAGCAGATTAGCGGTAATGATGGGCGGAAGATCAGCGGAAGAAATCATATTTAATGAGATTACCACCGGAGCTTCGAACGATATTGAAAGAGCTACAAGTATTGCAAGAAAGATGGTTTGTGAGTGGGGTATGAGCGACACAATGGGTCCAATGTCATTTGGAAAAAAGAATGAGGAGATATTCTTAGGAAGAGAAATACAGTCACATAGAGACTATAGTGAGAAGACTGCTCAAAAAATAGATCATGAAGTTGTTAGTATCATTAAAAATGCGCAACAAGCTTCACATAAGATTTTAAAAGATAATATAAATCTTTTACATTTAATGGCTGAACAGTTATTAGAACATGAGACGATTGACGAACAAGATATTAAGCTGTTGATTGCTGGTAAGAAAATTTCAAAAAAATAAATAGTGAATATTTCTGAATTAAATGATTGGTTATTGTCTGAAGATAAGCAGCCACTCATTATGGGAATATTAAATGTTACCCCAGATTCTTTTACAGATGGTGGAAAATTCCTAGATACTAATACTGCAGTTAATCACGCTATGGATATGATTGTTGACGGTGCAGATATCATTGATATAGGTGGAGAGTCTACTAGACCTTTTTCTGATTCAGTATCTGAAGAAGAGGAATTATCTAGAGTCATATCTGTAATACAGAAATTAAGAGAGAAAACAGATACTATAATTTCCATAGATACTACAAAATCTTCAGTTGCTGATAATGCATGCAGTGTTGGAGCAGATATTATTAATGATATTAGCGGTCTATCTTTTGATAGTAATATGGTTGATATTGTTATTAAGCATGATTGCCCTGTTGTTTTAATGCATATCATAGGCAATCCTAAAACAATGCAAGAAAATCCTTCATATAACAATATGATTTCTGATATCACTAATCACTTACTAGACAGAGCTAATTTTGCTTTGAAAAAAGGGGTTAAAAAACATAATATTATTTTAGATCCAGGGATTGGATTTGGTAAGACAATAGATAATAATTTTACTATCATAAATAATATAGATAAGTTGACTGATCTTGGTTACCCTATATTGATTGGAGCATCAAGAAAATCATTTATTGGTAAGACTTTAAATGTAGATGAAAATAATAGAATTGAAGGAACGATAGCATCAAACATAATAGCTTTAGATAGAGGATGTAAGCTATTTAGAGTGCATGATATTATTGAGGCAAAAAGATCATTGATTATTGGAAATAAAATTTTGAATTCAAACACTTTAAATACCTAAATTATACCATATGAACTTATTTGAAATCAGCTTTATAAAATTTACGCTTACTGATTTATTTGATCTGGTGCTTATTTCATTCATTTTTTCCTACGCCTACTCTTACTTTAGAGGAACAAGAGGGGGACAAATGTTAATCGGTCTATTAATCCTATTTTT
>DASCOP010000091.1:0-3999 GCA_036012065.1 Fidelibacterota bacterium | reverse complement strand
TGTCTAACTTTGCTACCGGAGGAAGAATGCCATAGGCATCACAAGTTAAAAAAATAACTTTTTCTGGATGACCTGCTTGACTAGTCTTTCCTTGAGCTACAAAATGAATTGGATAACATATTCTTGAGTTTTCACTCTTTGCATTGTCATCAAAATCCACTTCTTTTGTTTTCAAGTCATAAACAACATTTTCTAAAAGAGTCCCATGTTGAATAGCATTATAAATTTCAGGCTCTTTATCTTTATCTAGGTTGATTGCTTTAGCATAACAGCCACCTTCAAAATTAAAAATACCATTATCAGACCACCCATGCTCATCGTCTCCAATCAATGGCCTGTTTGCATTAGTACTCAAAGTAGTTTTTCCAGTGCCAGACAATCCAAAAAATAATGCTGACTCACTTAAATCTTTTGAAACATTTGCAGAGCAATGCATTGATAATACATTCTTCAGCGGTAAATAGTAGTGCATTATAGAAAAGATCCCTTTCTTCATTTCGCCAGCATACTCTGTTCCACCAATAATTGCTATTTTCTTTTTTAAATTGAATACAATAAAGTTTTCTGAATTGAGTCCGTAATCTTTCCATTCTTTCTCTTTGACATCATAAGCATTAATGATAGTAAAATCGGGAGAAAAATTATCTAGTTCTTGCTCTTCTGGTCTGATAAACATGTTATTTACAAATAAAGACTGCCATGCTTTTTTAGTAACCATTCTTACATTAAGATTATTGTCTTTATCGTCGCCAGCAAACCCATCAAAAATATAGAAATCATTATCGAGATCATTGTATGTTTTAGTGACTTTCTCTAAGAGATAGTTAAAATTCTCTTCTGAAATCTTTTGATTAACCTCTCCCCACCAAATATTCTCAGATGAACCTGGTTCATCAACAATAAACTTGTCATTTGGAATACGTCCGGAGAATTCTCCAGTATCTACCATTAATGCACCATTTAATCCAATAACTCCTTCTTTTAAGTCTATTGAATCTTTAATAAGTTGATCAGCACCAGGATTGCGTTTCCAGTTATTATTGTTGATATTTAAATAATCTAAATTCATTTCTCTCCTCTTGGATGAGATTTTTTAATCGTCTCTTGAAGCTTTTGTACACTTACATGTGTATATATTTGAGTAGACGCTAAATTTTCATGACCCAGCAAAGATTTAATAGCGCTAAGCTCTACTCCACTATTTAAAAGATGTGTAGCAAAAGAGTGTCTCAATGCATGGGGACCATATGAATTCAGGGTTAAAGTTTTTAAGTTCTGCATAACTAAATATTGAATATTGTATCGTGATAAATTTTTATTCTTTTCATTGACGAACAAATTATTATTGAAGTTTGTCTTTATCAAAGGATATTTTTGCAAACTTTTTAGATATTTAATGATTAAATCTTTTGTCTTAGTATCGAAATTAGCTAGGCGCTCCTTATTTCCTTTTCCTACGACCCTAATTGTCTTATTTGTAAAATCTATATCTTTTAACTTAATAGACTGCAATTCCTCTAATCGCAAACCAGACGTAAAAAATAGCATAATTAAAGATTGGTTTCTTAGCTTAATGGTGTCAGAGAATTTCTCGTTACCATTAATACTATCGATGACTTCAAGAATTTGTTTCATTGATAAGAAGCTAGGAATAGATTTCTTGTATTGTGGAGAAGGATAAGATTTTACATCATTTAAAACAACATCAGTAACAATACCTTCCGTGTGTAAAAACTTATAAAACGTCCTCATAGTAGATAACATCCTGGAAAAAGATCTTGGGCCTAGAGAATTAGTTAAACTTGCCTGAAAATCAAAGATTATATCTTTGTTAACCTTGCAATAATTAATTCTATTCTTACTGATGAATATACGGTACTTATTTAAATCTCTATTGTAAACTTCAATAGTGCGATCTGAGTAACCTCTTTCAAGTTCCAAAAACAACAAAAATTCTTTTTGATAATCTTTAAATTTCATCGTTTAGAATTGATTGGTATATCGCATTAAAATTATTATCAGGCTCTACAGAAAATTTTACTTTCTTTGATGTTGATGGATGTTCAAATTCAATAGAATTAGCATGAAGACAATGTCCTTGAACTGATAAAAAATAATTTTCTAATTCCTTTCTTGTGTCTTTCATAAACTCTTTAGATTTCTTAATTCCGCCACCATATAGCTCATCTCCAAAAATAGAGAATCCAAATTCTTTGCAATGCACCCTAATCTGATGGGTTCTACCTGTTTTTGGAAAAAATCGAACCGCAGATAAATATTTCCCTGACTTAATCAATTCAAAATGTGATAAAGCCTTTTTTCCGCTATCAGATGATTGGAATTGGATTGGATTTCTCTTGCTACGATTTAAGATATTATCTATAATTCCGGATTCTTCATTCCATTGACCCCACGTCAACGCTATATATTCTTTTTGAATAGTTCTATCTTTGAATTGGTCAGCAATCTTCCAATGTGCATGATCATTCAAAGGAACAATCATTATACCGGTGGTATCTTTATCCAATCTATGAACAATTCCTGGTCTTGATGGATCTATTGCATTGTTTAATTTTTTTTCAAACTTATGCAGAAGAATATTTACTAGAGTTCTATCGTAGTTTCCTGAAGCTGGATGAACTATAACACCTCTCGGTTTGTTAATAATAGCAAAATCTTTGTCCTGATATAATATCTCTAATGGATAGTCCCACTTATTTAATAAAAACTTCTTTTGATCTTCCTTATTTGACAAATCAATTTCTATCTGATCGCTATAGGTTAATCTGAAATTTTTCTTTACTTCTTTCTTATTTACTAAAATTGATCCATTAGAAATCATTTTTTGGATATTCGTTCTAGAAAATTGAACTAATCTTTGGGATAAAAAACTATCGAGCCTTTTTAGCTCATCTGATGAAGAGACAGATATTTTCATAATATATTTACTTCTTAATAAGTATAGAGCTATACAACAAGAATAACAATCCTATTGTTACAGATGAATCTGCGATATTAAATATGTACCAATGAGCTCCATTAATATGAAAATCAATGAAATCAATCACATATCCACGAAATATTCTATCCAATATATTTCCAATAGCCCCTCCAATAATGAAAAACAATGCAATCTGTGATGCATTATCTTGAAATTCTTTGTTTTTAAGAAGAGATATCATATATAGAGTGATTAATATTGGAAATACAATAAAGAATATTTTACCGCCTGGAAAATTAATTCCAAATGCAATTCCTTCATTTCTTATATAAGTAAAATCTAATAAAAAAGGGATTACATTGAATGAATCATATAGATTCATTTTAGAATGCACTAATATTTTTGATAATTGATCAATTAAAACAATAAAAAAAGGTAGAAAAAAATTCATACTAAATTTAATTTTTTCTTCTGCTTACAGAAAACACCCTTTGTTGCATTTGGAACTTCTAATAGTCTCTCTTTATCAATTAATGGACTGCCAGGGCATTCACATTTTGTAGGATCATCTTGGTATACTTCGCATAAACCATATGAACCATCTTCAATTCTTTGTAGTGCCTTCTCTAAATTCACGATATAATCAGACTCTCTCGACATTAATAGAAAACTCTTTTCCACTTCATGGGCTTCAGTACCTTCATTATAATCTTCTGTGTTATTTTCTGCGAATACAGAGCTATTACTAGATGTTGTAGCTCGAACAGCTTCTATATTTTCATTAATGTCATACATTTTACTATGTATGTTTTTCTTAAACTTCTCTAAATCTGTTTTTGAATATTTTGTTTTAGCCAACTAAATACCTCTTATACTTTTTTCTTAATCAATATATCAAACTTTTCTGTTTTATGTTTGAAGACAGAATTATAATCACAATTTTCCAAACTATCCACTATATCTGTACATAAAATTTCATTCATAAAATACTCTTTGTGGCTTTCTATAGCGCTCGCTATTTCATTAGAAAAGTTTCCAGATAATATAATTCTATCATC
>DASCOP010000090.1:0-6044 GCA_036012065.1 Fidelibacterota bacterium | reverse complement strand
TAATAAAGCTATAAAAAGGAGACTTAGATTTCTGAAAATAGTCTTGAATCATCTCAAATCTTCAAAACGGCTAGCAATGCTTCTTGTGGAACTTCGACCCTTCCAATCATTCTCATTCTTTTCTTACCCTTTTTTTGCTTCTGTAATAACTTATTTTTTCGAGTAACATCTCCTCCATATAGCTTTTCAGTTACATTCTTTCTGAATGGAGCAATATTAGTACGTGCAATTACTCTAGTACCAATAGAAGCTTGAATTGGAATTTGGATCTGATGTCTAGGAATTAATTCTTTAAGCTTCTGACAAAGAGCCAACCCTCTATGATACGAGTCTTTCTTTGAACAAATCATTGATAAAGCATCTACAGGTTCTTTATTAATCAGAATGTCTAATTTGTCTAACTTGCTCTCCTTGTATTCCTTGAAAGTATAATCAAATGATGCATATCCCTTTGATCCAGACTTAATACTATCATAAAAATCAAACAATATCTCACCGAGAGGTAAATCATAAATTAATTGTACTTTAGAGCTTGAAAGATATGAAGTAGATTTGTATTGACCTCTCTTCTCTTGACAAATTTTCATAACATTCCCAATATAGTCTACCGGTGTCAAGATTTCTGCGGTTACAATTGGTTCCATAATACTATCTAATACTTTTGGTTCTGGCAATAACGCAGGTCGTTGCACTTCAATCTGACTGCCATCTTTAAGATTTGCCAAATATTTAACATTTGGACTAGTAGTAACAATTGAAAGGTCAAATTCTCTTTCTAATCTTTCTTGTATTATTTCCATATGTAATAGACCTAAAAAACCACATCGATATCCAAAACCAAGTGCATCACTTACTTCGGGTTCGAAAGATAAAGAAGCATCATTTAGTTTTAATTTTTCAAGTGCAGTACGCAGATCATCATATTCAGCAGCATCAGCTGGGAATAAGCCAGAAAATACCATTGGTTTGATTTTCTGAAATCCAGACAGTGCATTTTTGCATGGCTTATTCACGGTTGTAACTGTGTCTCCAGGTAAAACATGTTCAATATCTCTAATATTTGCAATAATATAACCTACTTCTCCAGCCTCCAAAGAATCGGACTTCTTTCGATCAATTACAAAGTGTCCTACTTCATCTACATCGTAGTAAGTATTATGAGAAAAGAATTTAATCTTACTACCACGACTAATAGAACCTTCATAGACACGAATATAAGCTACAACACCACGATATCTATCATAGATTGAGTCAAAAATCAGTGCTTTGAAAGTATCATTTTTTGGTGGTTCTGGTGAAGGGATTTTATTAATGATAACATCTAAGATACCTTCTATACCTTCTCCGCTTTTAGCGCTAGTAAGTAATATATCTTCTTTTTCACAGCCAGTAAGCTCAATAATCTGGTTAGTTACATTTTCAATATCTGCATTTGGCAAATCTACTTTATTGATAACTGGAATGATTTTTAAATTACTATTTAGTGCTAACAGGTAATTAGTTACAGTTTGAGCTTCAATGCCTTGTGCAGCATCCACAATCAATAATGCTCCTTCGCTAGCAGCAAGTGTTCTTGAAACTTCATAGGTAAAATCAACATGTCCTGGAGTATCAATAAGGTTTAATATATAATCCTTATAATTAATACGAATGGAATGACTCTTAATTGTAATCCCTCTTTCACGTTCTAGTTCCATATTGTCTAGAACTTGATCTTGCATATTTTTTTTAGATATGGTACCAGTATCCTCAAGCAATCTATCTGCTAAGGTTGATTTTCCATGATCAATATGGGCAATAATACAAAAGTTGCGAATTAAATTAATATCACTCATCAAAATGATTCACTATTGGTATTCTTCTGCCCATTCCGAAAGCTTTCTTGCTTATACGAAGCACTGGTGCGGCTTGTCTTCTTTTATGTTCATTATGACTAATTCTTGCAGAAATATCACCTAAATCGTTATTTCTAATATCATCAGATATATCTTCTCCTAAAATTATTTTATCAACAATAGGGCTAATCAAGTCATAATCAAATGGGTCTACTTGATCTGGAGCTAATTCTGCAGATGGCGGTTTAGTGATAGAATTATCAGGAATAATATTATTGCTCACTTTATTTTTCCATTTTGCAAGATTATATACTTCTGTTTTTGATAAATCTCCAATTGCTGATAACCCACCGCTCATATCTCCATAAAGAGTGCAATATCCTAAAGCAAGTTCTGTTTTATTTCCTGTAGACAAAACTAGACAACCAAATTTATTAGAAAATGCCATTAATATATTCCCTCTTATTCTTGATTGAATATTCTCTTCGGCAACATTGCTCTCCATTCCTTTAAATTTGTCATAAAGCGTATCTAAATATTTTTCAAATAAATCATCAATATCAATTGTATCAAAATTTGCATTCAGGTTATTTGCTAAGTCTCTTGCATCAGATTTACTATGATTGCTAGAGAATCTAGATGGCATAGAAACTAAATAAACATTTTCTGGTCCAAGGGCATCAACTGCAAGACATGCTACTAAGGCAGAATCTATTCCACCACTTAAGCCTATGACTGCCTTTTGATGGCCTGTTTTGAAAAAATAATCGCTGATTCCAAGTGTCAAAGCGTTATATATATATTCTTCAACATCTACATCTATCGCATTCTGATCTGATACATCATCTAGGGTTGAAATAAGTATATCTTCTTTAAAGCTGGCTGCTGTGCCTAAAACATTCATTCCAGGGCCAAATACCATAGAATTTCCATCAAAGATAAGTTCATCTTGTCCTCCAACAAGATTGCAATAAACAAAATGTGAATTTGTATTTTTGAACTTCTCTACTATTAATTTTTTTCTATCATTTTCACGATATTTTCGGTAAGGAGACGCAGATATGTTGATAATAATATTTGGATCAACATCAGCAATCTCTTCTGAAAGTTTCCTAGTGTAATTATCTTCCCATAAATCTTCACATATTTGTACTACGCAACGATAATTATTCCCATGAATATTAATCTTAAAATCACCTATATCAGAACCGCTCTCGAAATAGCGTCTCTCATCAAAAACATCATAATTTGGTAAAAGAATTTTATGATAGACTTTTATTATTTTACCATTCTCGCATACTGCAGCTGCATTGAATAATTTTCCGTCTTTTTCATCTACAAATCCTAGAATGCATGGAGAAGAAACTTGTTTAGAAAACTTGTCTAGCACCTCTAAATTTCTCTTGATAAAAGATTGAGAAAAAAGTAAATCTTGTGGTGGATACCCTGTAACAACCATTTCAGGAAAAACTATTAGATCTGCTCCATTATCAATAGCTCTATTATAACTATCTATTAATTTTTTATAATTATAATCAAAATTTCCTAAAATAGGATTAATCTGACATGTACCGACTTTTATTGGTTTAGACAATTTTTTACTTCCGTTATTAGCCCATCAACAGAATTAGTACTTATAGATTTTGGTATATCCCAACTATTATATGCAATTAGCGGTTTATCTTGAGCTAATGTAAATGCTATCTCACTTAAAGTTCCATAAGCTCCAGAGATTGCAACTCCAACATCACAATTATAGCTGATTAAAGCATTTCTTGTTATGTCAAGACCTGTTGAAATTGGTATAGATAAAAAATCATTTCCAGATTTAAAGTCTTTATCTTTAAGAATTCCAAGACATACACCATTTTTCATTGAAACTCCTTTGGCAATAGCCTCCATTACTCCTTCACCTCCACCGCAGAATACTAACCAATTCTCATCAGCCATTCTTTTGCCAATTTCTACTGTATCAGTATAGATTGATTCAGTGATATCTCTTCCTCCAAAAACAGCAACTCTTCCTTTAAAATTCATTATGGCTCGAGCCTTCCCATAGTTCTAGGGAAAGGTATAGTCTGCCTAACATGATCAATACCACATATCCATGAAACAGTTCTTTCGAGTCCAAGTCCAAAACCTGAATGAGGAACAGATCCATATTTTCTCAAATCAAGATACCATTTAAACGCACTCAAAGGAAGTCCATGATTTTCAATACGTTTTACAAGAGTGTCATGATCATCTTCTCTTTGCCCGCCTCCAACAATCTCTCCGTAACCTTCAGGAGCGATTACATCAACTCCCAAAGCAAGCTTATCTGATTTATCTCTTTTCATATAAAAAGCTTTAGTTTTATGTGGCCAACTGTGAATCATGACTGGACTATCATATTGAGATGCAATTAATTCTTCATCTGGAGCACCAAAGTCACTACCATATTCAAATTTCTGACCATTATCATTCAAAATCTTAGCCGCTTCATCATATGTGATTCTTGGGAACGGAGACTTAACTTTCTCAAGAAAAGAAATGTCTCTTTCTAAAATTTTAAGCTCATCTTTACAATTTTTCAAACTTTCAGTCACTATGTATGTTATAAACTCTTCTATTAAGTCCATATTTTCCTTGAGATCACAAAAAGCCATTTCTGGTTCAACCATCCAAAATTCAGTTAGATGTTTTCTTGTTTTTGATTTTTCTGCTCTGAAACAAGGACCGAAACAATATGTTTTACCAAAAGCCATTGCACCAGCTTCTTGATATAACTGTCCACTTTGAGTTAAATAAGCAGAACGATTAAAATAATCTGTCTCAAATAATGTGGTGGTACCTTCAACTGCATTCCCAGTAAACATCGGAGAATCAATTAAAACAAAATCTCTATTATCAAAAAAATCTCTAATAGACTTAATAATATTTTGACGAACTTTCATTATTGCAAATTGTTTCTTAGAACGCAACCAAAGATGTCTATTGTCCATCAAAAAACTTACACCATGCTCTTTAAGAGCAATTGGATACTCCTCTGATACATGCACTACGTCTATATCTGTAACAAGTATTTCAACCCCACTATCAGATCTGTCATCTGCTTGTACAGTTCCTTTAATCTTCAATGACGATTCTTGTGTTAGTATATTCTCTAAACTGAAAATGTCTTCCGATACATCATTCTTTGATACTACGCATTGGACATAACCTGTACCATCTCTTACTATAACAAACCAAATTTTTCCAATAGATCTTATGTTGTATACCCATCCGTTGACTTGGACTTCTTTCCCAATAAAATCTTTTAAATTTTTAATATTTATTCCACTCATAAGTTTACCATGTTGAAAGAACTGTGTTCACAATATCAACTGCAATTTTATTAATTGCAACATTAATCGCCAATTCCCTTGAATCTCCAAATTCATCACTATCATCTTCATCAATAATACCATCATCATCATTATCTAATCCATCGGAAGAGGGATCATTATCAATGCTGTATGTTCCAAATGCAGAAAATGTTTTATCGAAAAATGCACTATCATCACTGTTATCAATCCAAGAAACCTTTACCGACAACGAGAATCTGTATTCACTGACTTTTTCGTTGCTATTAAACGCATATGGACCATCGGATACTGAGGTAATAGATCCATTAATAATGCTATCACCATTAGTATCATTTGTTATCCTTAAAATATTCTGACTACTTATCTCCTGAATAATTCCTGAAGTTAATTTTTCTGACAACTCGAACTCTACTGTTTCATTATTGAATAATGGGATAGCAACGTTATTAATATTCGCAGGAATTGATCCTGACATAGAATAATAAGCACATCCAAATAGCAATAAAACTAAATTTATACTAGCTATCTTTGTTAATCTTTTTTTCAATCCCATAATCATTTATCTTTCTATAAAGAGTTCTTTCGCTCATATCAAGTGATTTAGCAGCAGCTCTTCTATTGTTATTAAAATGCTCTAATGTACGAATAATCATCTCTTTTTCTAAATCTCTAGTATTAAAGGCACCAATAGCTTCTCCTTTTATTAAATGATCATTGTCAGGGCTATTAATTTCATTATCTTGAATACGATTTTCAAAATTTGCATTTATATTTCTAGAAGAATTTAAGGCTGAAAAATCAGATTCTTTTAGCAATAATTTCATTTCTTCAATATCCTGCCTTAAAAATAATAATTGCCTTA
>DASCOP010000089.1:0-4755 GCA_036012065.1 Fidelibacterota bacterium | reverse complement strand
GCAGTACATTTTCCTTTGGTAAATAAAAGAATTCACCACCTTCTGCTAAACAATCTTGATCAGGTAGATAAGATATTGTATACCCTAACTGCTTTAGTTTGTCGACTACAAATTTTCCTTCATCAAAACGTTCTTCAAGCCGCATATTACACATAACAATTTTTTTTGCTGTATTGCACAAAAAGTGATCTCGCATAAAAATAAAATCAAATTTTTCGGCTTCTTCTAATTCTTTTGTAAAAGGGATAGATAAAGTTTCTAATCCCAAGCTTTCAATAGCGTGTTTGAGATTATTATGTTCAGAACAAACTAATTCCTGGTTAGGAGTTACTCCATCTGCCATCATATCATTATCTTCATATGCAGAAATTCCAGATCCCCACCAATCATTCTCTGGTAACCCACTTAAGGCAATTTTTATTTTATTTGAATGTATCAAGATAATAAACTTACAATTTTTAAATTAACTTTATAAGACTAAATTCTAACTGTCATGAAAAATGAAGTACTAACTGTAAAAGACCTAAATCGTTATCTGCCTGCTATGAAGACCAATGAAGATATGAAGTGGGGCAATAAGTTGCGAGAAGGTTTATTTTTGTCAGATCCCATTGATGGGCTAGCAAATATTCCAGATGAATCGATTGATTTAATTGTAACGGAGCCTGGCTCACAACCAAAGAATAATAGTTTATCTGGTAAGAGCCCTACATTTACTAATTATATAGATTGGGTGGATGGCTGGTTAGAAGAGTCTAAGAGAGTTTTATCTCCAAATGGGTCAATTTATATTATTTGTCCTTGGCAAGCATCTTCTATGTATCATTCTATATTAGATAGAAAGTTTATTCTTCAGTCTAGAATTACTGCAGAACGAAAGTCTGAAGAACAAAAATCGGGTCAATGGAGAAATAGTATATCAGATATCTGGTTTGCTACAAAGACAACAGATTATGTATTTAATCAAAATTATGTTGTAGATGGAAAAGTAATCAATGACTCTACTTCAGAAGACACTAAAGAGAATCTATGGTTTCATTTAGACTATGATGAGATTATCCATAGGATTTTAAAAGCAAGCAGTTTCAAGTTGCATTGGGTATTAGACCCATTTATGGGGGTTGGAAATGTAGGGTCCGTTGCAAAAAAAAGAGGGAGAAGATTTATCGGTTTTGAGTCCAGCCAAGATCAAATATTATTAGCCATGAAAAATATTAATGAGGGAGAGTGATCTTATGTTGCAGAAGATAGAAAATGATTTAAAAGATGCATTAAAAAACCAAGATAAAACAAAATCTGGAGTACTACGTCTTTTAATCTCTAAATGTAAGAACAAGTCAATTGCAACAGGAAAACCTTTAGAGGATAGTGAAGTCATGAAAGTTTTGCAGACTGCGGCTAAACAACATAAAGAATCAATTAAGCTATACAAACAAGGGAA
Source organism: Fidelibacterota bacterium (assembly GCA_036012065.1). Classification (GTDB taxonomy): domain Bacteria; phylum Fidelibacterota; class Marinisomatia; order Marinisomatales; family Marinisomataceae; genus Marinisoma. Next base: position 3,314 of record DASCOP010000089.1, on the reverse strand, counting down.
TAGGATTGATCTTGTAGATCAAGAAACTGCAGAGCTTGGTGTGGTAGAAGGATATTTACCATCTATGATGAACGAAGATGAAATTAAAGCTATTGTATTATCTGTTATTGATAAAACTGGGGCTTCTAGCATGGCAGACTTTGGCAAAGTAATGCCAGAAGCAATGAAACAGGGTGCAGGTAAAATTGATGGGGGAGTTGCACAAAAGATTTTAAAAGAATTATTATCTTAATATGATTATTGATATCCTTTTTTCTCTTTTAATTGTCTTTAATGCTGTTCTTGGTGTTAGAAAAGGATTGTTTGATGCCGTATTTGAATTTATTGATATTGGAGTAGGTATATTTTTTGCTTTAAGTTTTTATATAGATTTAACCATACTATTATCATCTTTTTTACCAATAGGGACCGGATGGATTCTTTTGATTTCTGGGATTATCATTTTCTTTCTATCTATTATGATTTCTAGATTTATTACTAGTCTATTATTGTTTTTATTCCGCGGATCTAATTCTTTTGTTCTTTTGGATAAAATTGCTGGCTTCATTTTTGGAGGATTAAAAACAGTCGTACTATTAACTATTTTTATTTGGTTTTTTGACGCATTTATATCTAGTAAAATATATACTCTTCTTTATAATGAATCACAAATTCTTGTTTTACTGGAGCCTTTCAAAGATTATATTAGTCAATCAATGTCAAGTTCAATGCCTATATGAGAAGAATAGCACAAGAAACAATTAATCGTGTTCTAGAGGAAGTAGATATACTTGATGTCATTTCCCAATATGTCGATTTAAAAAAAAGAGGTAAAAATTATTTTGGCTTAAGTCCCTTTCGATCTGAAACAAAACCTTCTTTTAGCGTAGCTCCTGATAAAAATATGTGGTATGATTTTGGCTCTGCCCAAGGAGGTAATGCTGTACAATTTTTAGTGGAATACGAAAAGATTAGTTTTCCAGAGGCAGTACGTTCTTTAGCTGGGAAATATGGTATTGAAATTATAGAGTTAGGCGATAAAGAGCAGAATAATTTATATGATCAATTATATGAAATTCATGAATTAGCATGTATTTACTTTGAGAATAATCTAAAAGACAAATCAGGAAAGAAAGCAAAAAACTATCTAACGGATAGAAACTTTGATGACAACATTATTAATAAGTTTAGAATTGGATTTGCATCAGATCAATGGGATAACCTGCTTAAAGAACTAAAAGATAAATTTGATGACAATCTTTTAAAAAAATCTGGACTATTCTCAGAATCAAAAAAAGGACCTCTTATTGATCGATTTCGTAATCGTATTATGTTTCCATTTTTTAGCTTATCAGGTAAAATTATTGGTTTTAGTGGAAGAAGCTTATCCGAAGAAGAAGATGTTAAATATTTAAATTCTCCTGAAACATTGTTATTTGAAAAAAGTAAAATTTTTTATGGCTCTTATCAAACATTATCAAATATTCGCAAGCAAAACTTTGCTATTCTAGTAGAGGGTCAGACAGATTTCTTACGTCTTGTAGAGCAAGGATTTGATAACGTACTTGCAACGTCTGGTACGGCATTTTCGAGCAAACATGCCATTGCGCTTAAGAAATATACTAATAGAGTAATTTTATGCTATGATTCAGATAATGCGGGCATTAATGCTGCTATTCGTACAAGCTATGTATTATTACAAAGCGGTATTGAAACAAGAGTGTTACACCTAGGGAATGGCAATGATCCCGATGACTTTTTCAAAGATAATACAAATACAAAAGCAGATTTTAGATTATTAATTAAATCCGCAACACATCCTATTAGCTTTATTATTACGCATAAAGATATTTTAAATCAAGGCGCTGCGGACCAATCAAAGTTTTTAAATGAATGTCTTGCTGAAATACAGCTAGTTCCAGATGCAATGATTCGTAATGACTTAATTAAAAAACTATCCAATGAGTTAGGAGTAATAGAAGACGAAGTATTAAATCGATTTACTTCGTTGAAACAAAAAAAATATAACGTAACAAGCAAGGAAGATATGAGCACCACCGATGTGACTCATTATAGCTCATCTGCAGATAAGGCGCAGTTAGAGCTTATTAAATTAGCATTACACTCACCAAAACTTGCTAAAGATATGCCTATAGGATTATTTAGCAATACATTATTACACAATGTATTAAAAGTGTTAATCGATAATAGCGATAAAGATTATAACCCAGGCCAAATTCTTGAGTTAATCGGTGGATCGCCAGAGCAACGCAATTTAATTGCTTCTTTAGCAATAGAAGTGCCAGATAAGTCTTATGAACCCACCATTTTAAGTGACTGTATTGCAACATTAGAGCGTGAGCCAATCAAAAAAGACATTGCACTCATCAGGGACAAGATTCGTAAACTTGAAGAGCAGGATCAAGATCCAGATCAAGAACTTCTTAATCAACTGAGCATACTTCAGAAAAAGTTACAGTAAATAAAAACCCTCCTAAAAAGGAGGGTTTTTATTTTACTAGATATGACTGAATAACTTAGTAGTTAATAGTCACTCCAACATTATATTGTTTTGGAGCACCCATACGAACTCTTAAGTTCGCAACATCTCCAGAACCATCGTAAGCATCAACAAAGTCTCCAACGTATAGTTCATCAGTCGCATTAAAGATTGATGCGTTGAAAGTAACGTCTTTACCCCACAGCTCTGTTGAGTAGCTTGTTTGGACGTTAAAGATAGTAGTTCTATCAGTTACATAAGCATCTTCAGCAAAAGTATTACCTTCGCCTAATAAGAATGCTAAGTCTTGAATAGCACCATCATAACCCCATCTTGGGTATTGTTTTGCAAACGACTCGGTTTCTACAGAAGCTTTGATTCTGTTAAAGAAACCAGTCAGTATTAATACAGTTTGAGATTGAGGAGCACCTGAAACCATCACATCTTTTACAAATAGATCAAAGACTTCAGCACTTGTGTTGTCGCCTTCAATTTCATTGTAAGTATATGAAAGATCATCAGTAAATCTCCAATCACTTTCGTGACCTCTAATGTCAATTCTCAATACTGGAATTGGTTGATATGCAATAGAGTATTCTAACCCTGAGTGCAATTCTTCTAATCCAGTAATACTAAAGAATGATTCCACACCATTTAAGTCTTCAGAAGTACCGCTTTGATTTCTATCAGACCATAGTGCATAGTAATAGTTCATACTACCAGCCCATTGACCATTAAGAGATTTAAATCTAGCACCTACATCAAACCATGTTGCTTTTTCATTCTCAAAGCCTTCATTTTTAATCATGTTAACATCATCAATTACTTTGTCAAG
>DASCOP010000088.1:0-5757 GCA_036012065.1 Fidelibacterota bacterium | reverse complement strand
TTAAGAACAATGGATCTTCCGTTAGAGCAGAAAGATTTCTTTTTTGAACATACAACGTATCTTCTAGGCCAGTATCTTCTGACAACATTACCACAGTCACTGTTGTATCTACGATTGTTTCTTTTTCAATTCTTCTTTGTCCGAAAGTTGTATCATATTCCACATCAAACCCTCGAGGAACATCAACAAGAAATTCTTCGCCATTTAATTTTACGGACTGTTCTCCTAAGAATGTAGAGTCCGCCATAACCGAATCTCTAACAGCATTCACAAGCGTTACAGCTTTCAAACCATCTTGTTCATATTTTCCTGATAAAATATTATGGAAGTTTTCAATATTGTATAGTGCTTGCATACGAGCCCTACTTTCATCTCTATACATATCTTCTTCTTGCCATATAACGCTAGGAACATAAATAACAAGCAAGGTGAGTAAAAATACAAAGAAAGTAATAACCTCTAAGTAATCATTGAAAAATTTTTGTTTGGCTTTATCCATTTTCGACTCCACAGAATTTACAATAAATCAATAACATAGCAATATATTAATCCTCAAATTTCTCAAAAATAGTATCCTTATCTTTTTCTATTTCATGATACTCTTTAATAATTCTTTCTTCTTCTTTAGATAAGCTTTTAGGAACATCTACCTGAATCTTAATAAGTTGATCTCCTCGACCTGTCTTACCAAGCTTAGGAAACCCTTTTCCTTTAACTCTCAAAATTTGACCAGGCTGTAAACCTGAAGGAATCTTTAGACTTGCATGACCATTAATTGTTGGAATATCAATTTTATCACCAAGTATAGCTTGAGAATACCCAATTTTAGCTTGTAATAAAACATCATTGCCATATCTCGAGAAATGTTCATGTTCTTCTTCTTCAAAGAAGACATATAAATCTCCTGCATTGCGATTTATATCTTCATGTCCTTGTGAATCCAAAGTCATATAATTGCCATTTTCTACTCCAACTGGAATTTTAATTTTTATTGTTTCCTCTTTTTTAATCATACCATTTTTATCTGCACCTGATGGAATTTTTCCAATTGTCTTACCATATCCTTTACATTGCGGGCAAACGGATGTGGACCTCATTTGGCCTAAGAATGAATTTGTAACTCTGGTTACCTGCCCTACACCATTACACATTGTACAATTCGAAGAAGTTGCTCCGTCTGCTAGTTTAAGCCTTCTTAACTTAATCTTTTTTTCTCCGCCATTAACAATCTCAGCATACGAAACCTTAATCTTGACTTTCACATCACCACCGCTCCTAGGTTTAGATGAAGATCTTCCTCCTGAGAAAAACGATTCAAATGGGTTGTTTCCGCCAAAAATATCACCAAATTGATTGAAAATATCGTCCATATTCATCGAATTAAATCCTGATTGACCTCCACCCATTCCATTAAATGCAGAATGACCAAATTGATCATATTGCTGTCTTTTTGAAGCATCGCTCAATATGGAGTATGCCTCAGCAGCCTCTTTAAACTTTTTCTCAGCTTCTTTATTGTCAGGATTCCTATCTGGGTGATATTTCATAGCAATCTTACGATATGCGCGCTTTATATCATTGTCGGTAGCGCCTTTTGCCACGCCTAATATATCATAGAAGTCTTTCATTTTTTATTGACCACAACTTTTGCATGCCTAATAATCAAATCTTTGTACTTAAATCCTACCTCATAAACTTCTACAATTTCATCTTCTTCTTTGTCTTTTAGATTTGCCGTAGTTAATGCCTCATGCAATTCTGGATTAAAAATTTCTCCGACTTCTCCAAATTCTTTGATTTCTTTGCTGCTCATTTTCTTTAAAAAATCTTCTTTAATGAGCAATAATGCTTTTTGGATATTCTCATCTTTATAAGAATCAATTCCTCTATTGATGTTATCTAAAATGGATAAAAAATCGAGAATAAAATGTTTACCTTCATACTTAAGAAGTGCAGATATCTCAGATTCTTTTCTCTTTCTAAAATTATCAAACTCTGCTTTTAATCTTAACTGTTTGTCTTCGAGAGATTGAATAAGATTTTCTAAATCTTTTTTTGTCACTCTTTTCTTTGGAGAAGGCTTTACCTTTCCAGAAGAATTATTTGATCCGTTTTTCACTTTCTTACTCATAACAATATCCTTTTCATTGCCTTATTCGATGCATATAAACCTATCACTAAAGATAATCCAATCATCCAAGCCCATAAAAAACTATCAATTTGGATATTCAAATTGAAGTAGGAATTTATCACAATGAAACTATAATTCACTAATAAAAATGCAATAAATGCTCCAATGATAGATTGCAATATTGATTCAATGAAAAATGGTATTTTAATAAAGATATTAGAGGCGCCATTATATTGTAATATTTCAATAAAATCACTTCGATTTGACATTGAAAGTTTAACCGTATTTGATATCATCTGAATAGATATAAAAATAACCCCGATTACCAATACTAGAAAAAAGAATATAAAAAGATTAATCTTACCCTCAATATCATCAATATAAGCTCCTCTATACTCTATGCTATCTACAAAATCATATTCTTCTAAGGCATTAATCAGTTCTTGAGTTTTATTCAAATCAAAATTGCTTTTTTCTAATGAAACTTTCAGCGATATTGGAAGAGGATTATATCCTAACATATCAACAACGTCCTCTCCAAATTCTTCTAGAAATATCTCGGCAGACCTGTCTTTGTCAATAAGAGTGACTGAAGATATAATAGGGTTTGATTCTAACTGCTTAGCTATAGAAGATGATTGCTCTAAATCTGCCTTATCTTCTAAAAAAATCTCAAAAGTATATTTTGAGCGAAAAAAATTAATCAGACTGTCGGTATTGGATCCGGCAATAAAGAAAGCTCCCAGAATAGTAAAATTGATTAGAATAGTCAAAATACACAAAAAATTTGTTAATTTATTCCTTGAAAAACTTTTTAATCCCTCAGCAAAAAGAAAAGCAATTTTATCAATCATTCGCTCACCACTCTTCCTTCATCTAGCTCTATAACTCTATAAGGCTTTTCTGTTATTAGTTTATAGTTATGCGTAGCCATTATCACGCATGTACCTTCCTTATTAATCTGCTCTAATATTCTTAGAATTCTATGTCCTGTTGTTGGATCAAGATTACCAGTAGGTTCATCTGCTAGTATTATCTCTGGATTTTTTACAATTGCACGTGCAATACAAACCCTCTGTTGTTCTCCTCCAGACAGTTCATGAGGAAATTTTTTAGAATAACGCGATAACTCAGTCAATTCTAATGCTTCACTTACAAGATCTGATATCTTTTTTCTCCCTGCCCCATTAATATGCAGAGGTAATGCTATATTTTCATAAACTGTTCTTTGTTTTAATAGTTTGTAATCCTGAAAGATAATACCAATTTTCTTCCTTGCTTTGTGAATATCTTTTTTCTTTATCTTTGACGAAGAATGACCAAGAACGTTAGTCTCTCCTTTGTCTGGAAAAAGATCAAAATATAATAGTTTTAGCAAAGTACTCTTTCCCGATCCTGTAGGACCAACTAAGAAACAAAATTCATCATCTTGGATATTTAAATCAACATTATAGATTCCCGATTTTGAAGAGTAGTTGTATGTAATATTTTTAAACTCAACCATAGAACTGAAGATAAAGAAATAAGATATATATTGATACCAATAAAAAACCAGATACCTTATTAAGACCTTTATAGAAAAAGCTTAAGAATGCTAAGAGAAATAATAGACCAACACCGAATAATAACTCAAAAGACACGTTACTTACCGTTAAGGGGTTTATTAATCCTATTACGCCTAAAACAAATAATATATTAAAAATATTGGATCCAATAATATTTCCTAGAGATATACCTACCTCCTTTTTAGAAAGTGCCATCATAGTAACAAATAGCTCCGGTAAAGATGTTCCAATAGCTACAACTGTCATACCAATTGCTTTTTCAGAAAACCCAAATTCATGCACTAAAGGCGCAGCTCCATTTGAAATAAAAAGCTCTGAACCAGCATACAACATTATTGATCCCGAAAATAGTCTAGCAAATGACTTTTTTAGACAGATCTCTCCATCATTTTCAAGCTCATTTCCGCAAGAAGTAATATTAGGTCTTAAAAAACTTGCAATAATATAAATCGTAAATAAAAATAGTAATATTTGAGCATCAGCAGACGAGATTTGATTATCAGATATAATATAAAAAAGAACCCCACAAGCTAACATATTATAGAAAAATGCAGACATCACATTTTTGTATTCAAAATTCATCTTATAAAACAATGCAGGTAGTCCTAAAGCTAACCCAATATTTGCAACATTTGATCCCAATACATTACCAATAACAAAATCAGCATGCCCTTGTAAAGATGAAATAATACCAACCACTAATTCTGGAAATGATGTTCCTACTGATACAATAGTTAAACCAATAACCAAGTCAGAAATATTCAATTTCTTTGCGATATCTTTTGCACCATCTATTAGCCATTCTGACCCATAAAATAGCCCCACAGACCCGATTAATAGAAAAAATATGCTAGATAACATTAATACAATCCATTTTTATTAATATAGTCCCAGACTTCCTTTGGCACCATATACCTAATTGTTTTTCCATTTTTCCAACGTTTTCTTATGTTCGTTGAGGAAATCTCAAATTGAGGGATATTAGCAAAGTGAACCTCATCTAAAACCCACTGAGGAATATCGCTAGGCGTGAATCCAGGCCTAATTGCAACGATAATGTTACATAAGCTCATAATTTCCTTAGGATCTTTCCAGTGATGAAACTCTCCTAAAGTATCACTGCCCATTAAGAAGTATAAATCTTTTTTTTCTACACCTAGGTTCTTAGAAAAATCAGTAATAGTATCTATAGTATAACTAATATCTCCCTTGCTAATCTCAAAGTCTGATATCTCAAAGTTATCATTATTAGTAAGGGCAAGATTGAGCATATCTAACCTTTTCTTTGATGAAGATATATCTTTGCCTTGCTTTGCTGGTGAAATATTGGCTGGAACAAAGATTAATCTATCAAAGTTTTCAGATTCAATAATAGTCTGAGCAATTAGAAGATGTCCAATATGAGGTGGGTCAAAAGTGCCGCCAAATATACAGGTTTTCATAATTTTTTATCTTAAGAGTTGTTATTTAATATATCTGAAGCTATCTCCATAAAACTATCATCTAATAGTGATTGATTAGCTTCTTCTAGATCTTCTAATAATTCTTTAGCTTCTTCATTATTGCCCAAAAGTACTAAACAGCGCATTACTTCTAAATTTGCATCTTTATAATATGTTGTGTCATAATAATCTTTAATAACAATCTTATAAGCAACAATCGCTGAATCGTAAGCCTTTAGCTTGAAATATAATTCTCCTGTTTCCATATTCTTCTCAGCCAATCTTAATCTAAGCTCTTTAATAAGGTTATCAGCTCCAACAGAATAATCAGATGAAGGATAATCGTCTAAAAATTGCTGAATTTCTACTATAGCCTTCCTACTAGATTCTTGATCGTGATAATAGTTAGGAGATAGCGCCATTAGGGTTTCGCATATTCTCCATCTAGTTTTTTCGATATAAGGACTAAATCCCATCCTTGAGACTAGTTTCTCATATTCAATTAGAGCTAATTCATGTTCTTCATCTAAAAAATAAGATTCTGCGAGAAAGAATAAGGCGTCATCTCCTAAATCAGTATGAGAAGCTCTCTCAACAATAATATTAAATTGTTGAGCTG
>DASCOP010000087.1:0-4186 GCA_036012065.1 Fidelibacterota bacterium | reverse complement strand
ATCTATGGGATATTGTGGAGCTAAAGATTTATCTTCATTGTATAAAAATAAAAAGTTTATTCAAATATCAGCAGCAGCTGGAAGAGAAAGTCATCCTCACGAAGTAAGCATTATCAAAGAGGCTCCTAATTATCAAGGACATGATAAATAAAAAAATATAATTTCTTGAGATTTAATCTCAAAAATATATAAAACTATACTTAAATTACCCCATTAAATAACTAAGGGGGATCTAACTATTATGAAAAAAATAGGATTATTTTGGGGAAGCACAACTGGCAATCAAGAAGAAGCTTCAGAATTGCTTCAAGAACTCATGGAATCAGAAGGTTATGAAGTAGACTCGTATGATATCAGATCGACTGAACCATCCAAAATGCTAGAATATTCAAATCTTATTATTGGCTGTCCAACATGGAATGTGGGTGAATTGCAAGAAGATTGGGAAGAGATATATCTAGAGTATCGAAAGCTAGATTTTAGCAATATTACAGGCGCATTTTTTGGCGTTGGAGATCAAGTATCATATAGTTTCAATTATTTAGATGCTGTTGGTTTATTGGCTAAGCCATTTATAAAAAATGGTGGTCAGTTAATAGGAAGATGGCCAACAGAAGGATATGAATTTGATGAATCTGAAGCTCTCGAAGGGGATGAGTTCTTAGGTTTAGGTCTTGATAATGATAACGAAGAAGAGTTGACGGAAGATCGACTAGCTGGTTGGGTCGAAGTTATTAAAGATAAATTTAAGTAATTGTTATTTACTTAAAGAATTTAAATGATTAGTAAGCTTTGATTTTTGTCTAGCAGCATTATTTTTATGAATTAAATTCTTGCTTGCCATTTTATCAATGAAAGAAATCGCACTAGTATAAGATTCTGTTGCCTTTTTAGCATCGTCGTGAGACATCACATTCTTAATCAATGTTCTCATCTTAGATTTGTTTTGAGCATTGACTGCTCTACGTTTCAAATCTTGTCGATCTCGTTTAATTTGTTGTTTATGTCTATCCATAAATTGCGTACGCAACTTATTCTATTCCAAATGCGATGTCAATAAATTTCTAGTTTCGATTATTCTTTTAAAATTTTAGCAATTAAATTATGATATGAGTTCAAAAAATCTAGAGAAAATTCTGAAAAAGGCGCAAGCAAATGATTTTATAGCAATTTCAGAATTAATGACAGGTATTGAAACAAGATTGTTTTCTAGAAAAGACGTTTCAAGTCATATTTTTAAACACGCCTCTAATTCGATTAAGATAGGTATTACAGGGCCGCCTGGAGCAGGTAAAAGCTCTCTCATGAATCAGTTGATTCCAAAAATCAGAGAAAAAAACTTATCTGTAGGTATCATTGCCATTGATCCATCCAGCCCCATTACAGGAGGTTCTTTCTTGGGAGATAGGGTACGTATTAAGAATTCTGTCGATGATGACAAAGTTTTTGTAAGAAGTATGGGCTCTAGAGCTGAACTTGGCGGTGTTACAGATTTAGCTGAAGATTTTAGCGATATTCTTGCTTTTAGTGGCAAAGACATCATTTTCATTGAAACAGTAGGTGTAGGTCAGTCGGAATATAGTGTATCTGAGATTACAGATTTAACCACGCTTGTTTTTGTTCCCGAATCTGGAGATGAAATTCAACTATTAAAAGCTGGAATATTAGAGTTAGCAGATATATTTGTTGTTAATAAATCAGATAGAAAAGATGCAAATCTCTTAGTAAGATCAATTAATAATATTATTTCTGCCACTAAAAAAGATATTAAAAAAATACCTATTTTTAAGACTAGTTGTAAATCGGGAGATGGAATTAAAGATTTTGCAATGGCTATTATTGAATATCATAAGTCTATACAGCATAATGATCAGATTAAAAGCCGTCAATTGTCACGTTTTACCCGAAGAATGAAGAATATTATTGAGAAAGATGTTATAAGAGAGTTTTGGTCTAAGGATAGGATAGAATTTGTTGAAAATTTAAATGAGGAAGATATTAAGTTTAAGTCTCCTTATGATATTGTAGATAAGGTAAAAAAATAAAATGAATAACAGTGATATGTCAATAATTGACCATTTAGAAGAACTTAGATGGAGAATATTAAAATCTCTTGGGGCAATATTTCTTATGTCTATTATCACATTTAATTTCTCAAATAATTTGGTAGATCTATTAATTGCTCCAGCCAATCAAATTACTGGAGACATGAACCTTCAAGTTTTAACTATTCAAGGTATGTTTATGTTAAAATGGAATTTAGCAATTATTGGAGGTTTCATATTTTCAATACCTATTATTACAGTTCAAATCTGGAAATTCTTATCCCCTGGACTCTACGATAAAGAAAGGAAAATATTGTTACCTCTTATTTTGACTGCATTTGCATGTTTTATGTTGGGAGGTGTGTTTGCATATAAGATAATCTTGCCGTTTTCTTTGGATTTCTTTGCATCAATGATAACTGGGGGTATCGAGAACAACTTTTCTATTAATTATTATTTTAGTTTTGTTTTAGCTTTAATCATTGGATCAGGCATTGTTTTTGAGTTGCCAGTTGCTTCTTTTCTTTTCTCATCAATAGGCATAGTAACTCCTAGTTTTTTAAGACAGTATAGAAGGGAGGCAATAATGAGCACAGTTATCTTATCTGCTATTATTACCCCTCCAGATCCTATAAGTCTAATTATTATGTCTATACCAATGCTTATCCTTTATGAGTTCAGTATTTTTGTTTCATGGTTTGCAAATAAACTGTTTAACCAAGATTCATAATGGAAAAGATTCTTATTATAAGAATGAGCTCCATAGGCGATATTGTCTTATCTACATCTTTTTTACAATCGGTCAAAACAAAATTTCCAAATCATAAAATTGACTTTCTTATCAAAGCAGAATTTGCTGAGATGATGCACCACCATCCTTTAATCGATAATTTAATTATTTTTGACAAGAAGACAGGCTTCAAAGGTCTAATGTCTCTTGGAAGGATGCTTAGATCTAATGATTATGAAATGGTTTATGACATTCATAGCGTATTTAGAACGAGAGTGTTATCATTTTTTTTAAGAAAGAGATTCTTTAGACAAATCAAGAAGCCAAGATTTCGGAGATTAATTCTTTTTTATAGTCATCAGAATTTTTTTGAAAAGAGCTTTAGCCATATTAAAATGTACCATTCTCTATTGGAAAAAACAGATTCATTTCCAGAAACAAAACTGTATTTATCAAACGAAGAGATAGAACAGACAAAGTCATATCTCTTAGAAAATAATATTGATAAAAATTATATTACAATAGTGCCCGGTGCAGCATGGAGTCAGAAACAATGGTCTATTGAGAATTACAATAATTTAATGATGAGATTGATGAAATCATTTGATGCTACAATTGTTATTCTGGGAGCAAAGAATGACATTATATGTGATCAAGTTATCAAGCATAATAGAATTATAAACCTCAAAGACAAAACAAGCTTAAGAATGGCAATGGGTATTCTTCGCTCTTCTCAACATACTGTTGGAAGCGATACTGGACTTCTTCATATCTCTGAAGCATTAGGAACTCCAGTAACCATGATTCTTGGCCCAACATCACAAGAAACTGGTGCAAAAACTGTTTTGCCCACTTCTAAGGTTATTGAGAATAAAAGCTTATGGTGTAGACCTTGTTCACAAAATGGAAGCAGACCATGTTATCGTAAGGAACAATACTGCATGTCAGAAATTGATAGCGAAAAAGTGTTTGAACATGTTAACCAATCTCTTGTATCATGAAATTTTTCTGGCTAACTATATATAACGTCTTTTTTTATCCGTTATTTTTCTTACTAGCTATATTTTTATCTCCATTTAATTCTAAAATTAGATTAGGTTTTTTTGGAAGGTGTAAGTCTTTAAATAAGTTAAGAGAGTTTGATCGCACTCATTCTTTCTCCGATATATATTGGTTTCATGTATCGTCTTTTGGTGAATTTCAACAAATAGAATCTATTATTGCAAATATAAAGAATGTTAATTCTAATGCAGGAATTTTGGTATCATTTTTTTCACCATCTGGGTACAATAATGTGAACAATAAGAATATTGATTGTAAGATATATATCTCATTTGATTTTCTCTGGTCAGCATTTAGAAGTTTGAATATAATTAAGCCCAAAAAAATGATTTTTGCTTCATATGATGTT
>DASCOP010000086.1:0-3935 GCA_036012065.1 Fidelibacterota bacterium | reverse complement strand
TCTAATGGAATAAACCTCCCTCTGGACAAAGTTGGTATGAACGGTCCTGTTAGTGAGGTAAAAGATTTAAATAAAACATTAATTCCAGAAGAAGATGGCGGAGTGCTTAGTAGTACAGGAAGAGTTGACTTTGCATTTGGGCCAGCACCAGGTGTTTTTTCCATTGTTAAAAGTGATAGCCCTACTGTTATCGAAGAAATGGAATATCTCTCAATGGGAGAAGGACCATACTACACACTTTACAGACCATATCACTTAGCTTCAGTAGAGGCACCAAGAAGTGTTGGAATGGCAGTAATTAATAATGAATCAGGATTACAACCTAAGACTTGGATATCTGAAGTGATAGGTCATGCAAAAAAAGATTTAGAGCCTGGTGAAACTATAGATGGGATAGGGGGCTTTTCTTCTTATGGTGTTGCTTATCCAGTAGCCGACTCAAAAGGATTAGCACCTCTTGGGCTACTTGAAGATGGGAAAGTTACTAAATCAATTAAACAAGGGGATCCAATATCTTTAGATAGCATTGAACTTCCTGAAAATTTAATTAATGAATTACGTAGAAAACAAAAAAATTAATAAATGAGCTTAGAAAAAAATAAAAAATTAGAACTTTTTAGAATGATGCTCCTCATTAGACTGTTTGAGGAAGCTCTTGAGGAAATGTTCTCTAGAGGCATTTTACATGGAACAATGCATTTATCCATAGGACAAGAAGCAACTGCAGCAGGAGCATGCCTTGCTCTAGATAAAGAAGATTTAATAACCTCAACACATCGAGGTCACGGACATTGTTTAGCAAAAGGAGCAGACTCTTTCCGAATGTTTGCAGAACTACTTGGAAGAGAAGATGGATACTGTAGAGGAAGGGGAGGTTCTATGCATATTGCAGATCTTTCAAACGGAAATCTTGGAGCTAATGGAGTCGTAGCTGGTAGTTTGACTATTGCAGTTGGAGCTGGACATTCATTAAAAATGCAGAAAAAAGACAATGTAATAATATGTTTTTTTGGAGACGGAGCAGTAAATGAAGGTTCTTTTCACGAAGCTTTAAATCTAGCTTCTCTCTGGGAGTTACCGGTTATATTTTTATGTGAGAATAATCAATACGGAATGTCAATGGCTTCGGAGAATGCTATCGCCGGAGGTTCAGTTACAAAAAGAGCAGAGTCCTACGGCATTGAAAGTATTTCTATTGATGGTAATGACGTAGAAAGTGTTTACGAATCAGTATCTAATTACAAAGAAAGCATCTTATCTCAAGGCAAACCAAGATTTATTGAATGTGTTACTTATAGGTATAGAGGTCATTCAAAATCAGATAGGAATTTATATAGAACTGATGAAGAGATAAATTTTTGGAAAGAAGAAAAAGATCCACTAATTAGATTTAGTGGAAAATTACTGGATGAGGGTATTGAAAAATCTGAATTAGAAAAAATTGAACTTGAAGTAAAAGAAGAAATTAAAAATTCTGTCAAAGAAGCATTAAAGTCACCTGAAAGCTCTGAAACAAATTTAGAAGAGGACTCTTATGCCTGAATTGTCAACTGGTCAAGCTATTAAAAAAGCAATTTCTCTTTGTCTAGATAATTATGATGAAGCATTTTTGGCAGGAGAAGATATTGGAATATATGGAGGAGCATTTGGAGTAACAGATGGGTTGCTTGAAAAATATGGAGAAAACAGGATAAAAGATACACCTATTTCAGAAGATGTTATTGCTGGGCTTGGAGTAGGAGCTGCAATAACTGGAATGAGACCGATTATTGAAATGCAATTTAGTGATTTTATTGTTAATGCAATGGATCCAATTGTAAACCAAGCTGCCAAGCTGCATTTTATGTATGGCGGTTCAGTTGATGTTCCATTAATTGTTAGAGGAGCGAGTGGTGGAGGAACTGGTGCTGCTGCCCAGCACAGTCAATCACTTGAGTCGTGGTTTTGCCATGTACCAGGATTAAAAGTCGTTTCACCATCTGGACCACAGAATGCTTATGATTTATTATTAGCATCTTTTATTGACATGAACCCAATAATATTTATGGAACACAAATTAATTTATAAAATCAAAGAAGAGGTAGAGCTAAAAGGCCTTCCTAAAGATTCAAGCTTATTAGGCAAAGGAAAAATTATTTCTGAAGGTATAGACATAACTGTTGTTTCATATTCAAACATGGTAAATACTACAAAGGAAGCACTTAGTGATAAAAAATTAGAAAAATATTCTATTGAGCTTATAGACTTGATGACTTTGTCTCCTCTTGATATAGATTTAGTAATTGGTTCAGTTAATAAAACAGGAAGACTATTAGTTTGTCAAGAAGCTTCCGGAGATAGCTCTGTTGGCACAACTGTAATTACGAAAGTCGTTTCTTCAAGTGCCTTTAAATCACTTAAAACTCAACCAGAATTATTATCTGGATTACATGCACCTATCCCCTCAGCTAAACACCTTGAGAATAAAGTTATACCGCAGAAAGATGATATTATAAATTCAATAGTTAAGGTTATAGAAAATGAGTAAAGAAAAAATTATATTACCTGCAATGTCAGATCAAATGACTGAAGCTGAATTGTTAAAATGGAATATTGCAGAAGGTTCAGACGTCAATAAAGGAGATATTATTGCAGAGATATCTACAGACAAAGTTGATATGGATCTCGATTCTCCATTTACAGGTAAGGTTATTAAATTACTTGTAGAGGAAGGTTCGATAATTAATGTTGGAGAAACTTTGGCAGAAATTGAAACTGAAGAAGAGAGTCTTTTAGGGTCTATTTTTGATTAAAAGGATTTTTAACAATCAGGATTAATACTTAAGTTAATTATATTTTTACCATCTTCTTCTTTTAAAATTCCAACTATATATTCACAACTATTATCAATTAGGAGGTTTGTTTTAACAACTAAATTACAGGTTATATTTTTATATTCAGGATATTCTTCTGAGTAATAATCTAGACAGTCACTTACAATTCCTTCAGCACCATCTTTTTTTCTTCTTTCTATGTTTATATTGACTTTATTATCATCAAACAAGACTTCTGATGGAGCAATACTAAATGAACCAGATATAGCATTTGTTATAGGTTTAGCAGTACTTACAACTAAGGTTTTTGTAGCACCAAAAGATATAGCTACTAAAGCACTAACAAGAAACGCTATAATTATTGCATTTTTTAGATAATTCATTAATTTTTATAGTCTAATCAATGATTCTTTATAAAAAAAATAGTCTTTAATACCATTTCTTAATAAATTAAGAATATCTTCAGTCATCTTTTGATATCAATTCTTCAAACTTCAACATAAACTCATCTTCTTTTTGACCATTTAAAGTTAAATCAAATGAGGTATCTTTTTTAATTCCTAACTTTAATATGCCAATCATGCTTTTGCCATCGACTTCTTGCTCGTTATATGAAATAACTACTTCTCCTTCAAACTCCTGTGCTATTTTAACGAACTCAGCTGCAGGCCTTGCATGTAAACCTACAGATGATTTAATAGTTAAGTTTTTTGTAATTGACATCTTATTATATTAACTTACTTAAATATATTTCCAATCCTACCACCGAGTAAACCACCAATTAGTCCATAGGAAATTAATAGTAGGTAGTCTCTTTTGTTAACATTTTTTACGAAAGAAGAAGCTGCTAGTCCATACAGTAACCAAACAGATAAGAGTGATACAATTTGCCAAAACAAATCCATGATATAGAGTTTAGTTGATTATTTAAATCTTACTTCTTTGCTATTTTTTTTACTACAACAGATTCAATTCTCCTACCGTCAATTTCTAAAACGGTAATCTCGAGTCCATCAATTGTAATTTTTTCACCTTCATTTGGAAGTTGTTCTGAATGGCTTAAGAAAAGCCCACCAAGAGTTGCGACATCTTTATCATTAGGGTCTAATCCAAAAAATTCCT
>DASCOP010000085.1:0-5007 GCA_036012065.1 Fidelibacterota bacterium | reverse complement strand
ATACATCTATCTCTAAGACCCAATAACTCATTATCAGTATTTTCAGATTGTAAAAATACTTTTTTTATCTCATCTAGGGTCAAGATTTCTGGTAAAACTTTAGGTAGTTTAGGCGTAAAAACTCCATTAAGTGGATTATTCTTAATAATTTTTCTATCTAACAAAAAAATGAAATATGAAGAAAGAGAAGAAAATTTTCTCTTGATAGATCTAGGAGATAACTTTTTCCTTGAGAGATATCTAAAAAAGGCCTTTGTATGATTGCTATCTCTAACAACGTCTTTAAATCCAATTTTATTCCTTTCTAAAAAAACATTGAAAGATTTTAAATCAGAAAGATAGGCGCTAATTGTATTTTCAGAATAATTTCTTTCAATCTTTAACATCCTAGAAAAATCATCTAAGTTAATCAGCATTTCTATCCAATTAGCTCAGTATAAGATTGTGAATCAAGTAATTTAGATTTATTGATATTGTCTTCTATCTGAATCTTAACCATCCATCCATTTTCATAAGGATCATCATTTACTTGTTCTGGGCTATCATTCAGATCTTCATTTATATCAATAATTTTTCCTGTTAATGGCATATACATATCTGAAACAGTTTTAACAGCTTCGATAGTGCCAAAAACATCTCCGCTACTAAAATGTTCATCTATATTAGGGAATTCTAAGAAAATAATATCTCCTAGCTCGCTTTGTGCAAAATCTGTAATTCCAATTGTAGCAATATTGCCGTCTAGCTTTACCCATTCATGCTCAGGTGTATACATCAAATTCTTTGGATGATTCAATTTTCTTTCCTTTCTATTTTTTTTAGAAAATTACTTAAAAAATTTATATCAAAATTTCCATTAATAAAGTCATTATTTGACAAAATCATTTCTAATAATGGTAATGTCGTATTTGGCCCCTCAATAAAAGTTTCTTGTAAAGCCCTCTGCATCTTAACAATAGCTTTTTCTCTCGTAGAAGAATGCACAATCAACTTCCCAAGCATAGAGTCGTAAAATGGGGGAATCTGATATCCTGCATAAATGTAAGAGTCGATTCGTATACCAATTCCTCCTGCAAAATTAAGAGAATCAATCTTTTTAGGTGAAGGAACAAAATTATTAAAAGGATCTTCTGCGTTGAGTCGACATTCAATGGAATGACCTTTGCTATTAATCATTTCTTGTGTAAAAGATATTTTCTTCCCATAATGCATTGTAATCTGTTCTTTCACTAAATCTATCATATATACCATTTCTGTCACTGTATGTTCTACCTGAATTCTTGTATTCATTTCAATAAAATAAAAGTTTTTATCTTCATCAACTAAAAACTCGACAGTACCAGCCCCAACATATTTGACTTTCTTAGCTAAATCAATAGACTTTGATGTCAAGATCTCTCTTAAATCTTTATCAACAAAACTAGATGGACATTCCTCTATTAATTTTTGATTATTTCTTTGCACTGAACATTCGCGCTCACCAAAATGAATATAATTGCCAAATTTATCTCCTAAAATCTGAACCTCAATATGACGACCATTCTTAATAAATTTTTCAACATATATTTCAGGGTTATTAAATGCTTTAGTTGCTTCAGATTGTATAATACTAAAACCTTTTTCTGCTTCTGAAGCGTCATTTAATACTCTCATACCCTTTCCACCGCCTCCGCCAGAAGCTTTTAACATAACTGGGTATCCAATTTCATTGGAAATCTCAATGAGCTCATCTGCAGAATTCAAAACATTACTTCCAGGAATAATAGGTACTTTTGAATCTTCGGCAACTCCCCTTGCATTAACCTTATCTCCCATCAAAGCAATAGTTTCAGCATCTGGTCCAATAAAACAGAATCCATTTTCCTTACAAATCCTACTGAATTGGGCATTTTCTGCTAGAAATCCATATCCTGGATGGATTGCATCAGCATTAGATATTTCAGCTGCAGCAATAATTCTAGGAATATTTAAATAACTCTCTAATGGAGGGCCCTCACCAATACATATTGCTTCATCTGCAAATTTCACATGTAAAGAAAATTTATCTGCTTTAGAATAAACTGCTACAGTTTTAATTCCCATTTCTTTACAAGCGCGAATTATTCTTATGGCAATCTCGCCTCTATTTGCAATCAATATTTTTTTAAACATACTTTATTCGGAATAAGTTAAGATAAACAAAGGTTGATCAAATTCAACTGGACTACCATTTTCAACAAGAATTTCTTTAATAGTACCATTGCTCTCACATTGAATTTCATTCATAATCTTCATTGCTTCTACAATACAAATAGTATCTCCTTGATTTATTGCGCCATTGACTTCAGCAAAGGGCTTAGAATCTGGGTCTGGAGCTGAATAGAATGTTCCAGGCATAGGTGAACGTACAGTAAATGTATTAGTATCTACTTTTGGGCGAGATTCTTCCTTTTTTTCGGAAGATATAATAGGTTGATCGGAACTTGATGCAGCTAAATCTGATACATCGCTAAGATCAGAATTAATAATTGGAGGATTTTTAGTAACTTTGATCTTCCTAAACCAGAATCTTACTTCTATTTCATTTATATCACTATTCTCTAATATATAGATGACTTCTTTTAACTTATCTTTCCACATAAGATTATTGCTTTACTCTCTCAGAGTAAACACCAGATTTGGTATCAATTTTTAAAAAATCTCCTTCATTAATAAATAAAGGAACTTGGACTTCCAAGCCAGTCTCCATCTTAGCAGGTTTTGTTGCATTTGTAGCTGTATTTCCCCTATGTCCAGGATCTGTCTGTACTACTTTAAGCGTTACTTTAGCAGGAAGATTAATATTGATAATTTCATCGCCATCAAATACTAAATCTATATTATCACCTTCTTTGATATACCTATCGCCATCTTGCATTAAGATATCAGAAACCTCAACCTGGTTAAATGTTTGATTATCCATAAATATATAATTACTAGCATCTTTGTATAAGTATTGGAATTGACTAGAAGTAACTCTAATAAATTCTAATTTTACACCTGCATTAAAAGTTTGGTCGATCACTTTTCCTGATTGAATATTCTTTAATTTGGTTCGAACAAACGCTGGACCTTTCCCTGGTTTAACATGTTGGAATTCTACGACTTTCATTCTTGCATTCTTGAAGTTTAGTATAGATCCATTTCTTATGTCTGCTGTTGTACTCATGCTAAGAACTTAATTTATTTAATTTTTTTATAACAGTTTTCTTACAATTTTTTTTGTTAATTCTAAATCATATTTTTTTTCAGAGTTGCTGTATTCTTTATTGGCAAATTTTACAGAATCAATCTTATCAAATATTGCTATTAGATCAGCGTCATTAAAGAAAGTTTTTATCTCTTCAGAAGTCATTTCAAAGGAAATAACATAGTATTGATTTTGCAAGTATCTCTTTAATATTATTGACAGCTTATTATAGAATATAGCAGAAGAGATATTTTCAAATTTTAATTGATTTAATTTTTTAACTGAATCTTTTCTTGGGTCTTTATTAAAAAATTGAATCCGATTGAAAAGGTTTTCTTGGCTTCTATTGAACCATAAATGAAATATACAGACTAACAAAAAGAGTATAATTAATATTAAGAATATCTTATATCTTTCATATGGAAATTCAATCTCTTTCACAGGCTTATCTTTCTCGATATTTAACATAGTACTATCAATAACAGATGTTATTTCTATTTTTATAGGCTCTGTACTAAAGACTGTAGATTCTGTTGAGTCTGGAAAATTAATGCTCAGAAAATATGGAGGTATAACTATCTTTCCTGTATCCCAAAATGTTATCTCAAAACTAATCGAAAATGAATGGTCTAAAGTGTCTATATTAGAACTTTTTATGAGAACTCTTGAAGAATCAGAGATCCATAAAGAAGAGTCAGACCATACCATTTCTTCAATCGAATAATATTCATCGAGATTATTTAAGGCAATATCAAGATTAACTGGGTAGCCAATTTCTGTTTTATTGATATCTACTTCATAAGTGAAAGCATTCTGGTTATTGGTTTCTGTACAACCGAGAATGAAAAAAAATAAAAGGATGATATTCTTAATCATATACTAGGAACGTTTAGCTCTTCTTTTAAAGAAATTCATAAGAGCTTTAATATAATCTTCATTGGTTGCTATTTGTATTAAATCAAAACCAATATTCTTGCAACTTTGCGCAAAACTATTTAAACGATCAGAAAAATCTTTTGAAAACTCAGACCGTATTCTATCGCTAGATGTGTCAATCCATACTTTTTCATTTGATTCAGAGTTATGCACATTAATTAAACCTAAGTTTGGGAATTCTTTTTCAAAAATATCATATATCTGTATACCTATGACATCATGATTGAAATTTAAGTATTTCATTTCTGTCCAAAAATTATCATCCATAAAATCTGAAATCACAAACATAACATTTTTTCTTTTAGAAATTTTACTTGCAAACTCTAGAGCATTTTTAATTGATGTTTTATTTTGCTCGCTATCGTAATCATGGTTGACTAAGTCAGTTATTAAGCGCAATACATGAGATTTACCTTTTTTGGGAGGTATATATTTTACTATATCATCGTTAAATAAAATCAATCCAACTTTGTCATTATTCTTGATAGCAGAAAACCCTAACATTGCTGCAATCTCAATCCCTAAATCAATTTTTAATTTACTCTTTGAACCAAAAACTCCGGAACTGCTAACATCAATAAGAAGTAATACTGTAAGCTCTCTCTCCTCTTCAAATATCTTGATATGAGGCTTGCCTGTCCTTGCAGTAACATTCCAATCAATGAATCTAACATCATCGCCATGTTGATACTCTCTTACTTCAGAGAAAGTCATGCCTCGACCTTTAAAATTGGAATGATAATCTCCACCAAAAAAATCATTTACAATATTTTTGGTTCTGATTTCTATTTGTCGAACTTTTTTTAGGATGTCTTTGGACATAAGATAAAATTATGGAACAGGAATCTCTTTAAATAACTGAT
>DASCOP010000084.1:0-2100 GCA_036012065.1 Fidelibacterota bacterium | reverse complement strand
AGAAATTATATCAAAGAAATAATTGAGTAGTCGATTAAAGATTGTTACCATAGGTCCATTTCCTCCTCTAAGAGGTGGCATTTCTGATTTTCACGAATCTTTAGTTAAACAGCTTAGTAAAAGAAATGATGTCACAGTTCTAAATTTCAAATCATTATATCCAAAGATACTTTTTCCAGGAAAGTCTCAATACGGCACCAATGAAAGTAGATTTAAAAATGTTTACACCATTCTTAACCCTTTAAATATTATTAGTTGGATTAAAGGTAGGTCTCTTCTTAAAAAGGATAATCCAGACAAGATAATTGTTTCATATTGGAATTTCTTTTTTATTCCATTGTATATATTTTTACTTGGCTCGGTCAGAAAAGGTGATAGATATGTTTTATTCCACAATGTTGTTTCTCATGAAAACAGAATATTCGAGAAGTTTTTTCTGAGATATTTTCTTAATAAGATTGATCATTGCATTGTTATGAATGATTATAATAAAGGATTGATTAGAAAAATGAATCCTAGAGTTAACATTATTAATAATCTTCATCCTATATATGATATTCCTCAATCAAACACTCCAAATAATTTGCATAGAAAAAATTTAGAAATAGAGGAAAAGAAAACTATACTATTTTTTGGACTTATTAGAAAATATAAAGGATTGGATCTCTTAATTAAAGCGGTTGCATTAAGTAAAGACAAAGTTGAAAACCTTAAAGTTTTAGTAGTTGGAGAGAGTTATGAATCTTTAAAGCCATATTATCAAATGATTGAACAGCTTGGTATAGGTAGTCATTTCATCTTTATTAATAGATTTGTTAATAAAGATAATATTGAAAAGTATTTCCTATCTTCAGACTTAGTAGTTCTTCCTTACAAATCTGCATCTCAAAGCGGAGTTCTTTCTCTTGCATACAATTTTAATCGACCTGTTATTGTAACAGATGTTGGAGGATTATCTGATTATGTATCAGACGACAGATCTGGATTTATTGTTGCGCCAAATCCAGAAAACATCAGCGATAAAATTAATATATTTTTTAATAGAAACTTATTTAACAGAATGAGCGATTTTATTAAAGACTATAAAAATAAATTTTCATGGAAATTATTTGAAGAAAGATTGAATCTCTATGAATAGCACTGATATATCAGATCCAAAAGTCTATCTTATTGTTCTTAATTGGAACGATAAAGAAATAAGTAAGAAATGTTTGTCTTCTATTGAAAAAGTTTCATATTCGAATTATGAGGTTCTAATTGTTGATAATAACTCTCAAGATGGATCAGTTGAATTTTTTAAAGAGCATTTTCCTCAATATGATATTTTGGCTTTAGATAAGAATTTAAAGTATGCTGGAGGAAATAATGCGGCAGTCGATTATTTGAAACCAGAAGAAGAGGATTTTTTAGTTTTTATTAATAATGATACCATAGTAAGCTCAGATTTCCTTGATCATTTAGTGGTTCCATTCTTAAATGATACAAATTGTATTATCACAGTTCCCAAAATTCTTTTTGCAATGGATATTAATAAGATATGGTATGCAGGTGGAGTAGTGAGCATGTGGAAAGGATCAATAGACCATATAGGTATACGCAATTTTGACGGACCAAAGTATTCATTTATGATGGAGACTGACTATGCTACAGGTTGCTGTTTTTGTATTAAATATGACGACTTCAGAAGATTAAAATATTTTGATACTACATTTGACATGTATTGCGAGGATGTAGATTTGAGCATAAGAGCTAAAAAAATGAATCGTAAAATTGTTTATAGCCCGAAATCGATTATATTACACAGCGTATCTCAATCATTAGGAGAAAATTCACTTAAAAAAATACAGAATAAGTTATTAGGACAAGTAAAACTATTTTGGAAACATGCATCAGGTTTACAGATAATAACGTTAACTTTTCATTGGTTATTATTTTATTTACCAATAGGATTTTTAAAATTGATTTATTTTAAATTGAGAGAGAGAAATGGAACAGAATAGCTTAGGTAAGAAAGTCGCTAGCGAAGCTATTACATCATTTGGAGGAATGAGTACAGGATCAGTGTTTCGTTATTTATTCTCAATTTTTATGGCAAGATGG
>DASCOP010000083.1:0-4993 GCA_036012065.1 Fidelibacterota bacterium | reverse complement strand
GTCTATCTTCGTTAAAAGTTTTGCCAAAGAAGATGCAGATAGAGATTTTTCAATCAAATCTTTTGACACGCTAATGGAAATCATAGGTTTTTCATTAATAATTGCTGAAAAAACAGCAATACCTGAAACAAATTTTGCATCTAATTTTTTATTAAGTTTCTTTAAGTCATTAATTGATCCTAGGACGACTGACTCATTTATAAATTGAATATTATTTAAACTATTTTGATTCTGAAGAATCTTATCAATGTCAATAACATTTAACATTTCTGATTGATTTTTTTTCTCAAGCTCTCTTTTTTGTGAAACTTCTTTCAATTGATTGATGGCATCCATTTCATTCTGAATATGAGCAGTAACATGCTCGCCAGTAAGTGCATGAACTCTTCTAACTCCGGATGCAATAGCTTTTTCGCTTATTATCATAAAATTATTGATTTCACCAGTGGCTGAAACATGAGTACCTCCACATAACTCTTTGGAAAAAGACCCCATTGTTAATACTCTCACTTTGTCGCCGTATTTCTCGCCAAACAATGCTGTCGCGCCTTCTGTTTTTGCTTCTTCTAATGTCTTTATATCTGTCTCTACAGTGATATCTTCGGCAATCTTATTTTTTACAATCAATTCAATAGCTTCAATTTCTTTTTTATTAATTTTAGAAGGGTGAGTAATATCCAGTCTGAGATAATCGGGATGCACTAAAGACCCTGCTTGATTCACATGATCACCTAAAACATCCTTAAGTGCTTGATGTAATAAGTGAGTTGCTGAATGATTAATCTTGATATCTGCTCTTCTTGTTGAATCTATTTGACAAGAGATATTCATATCTTGTGATATAGATCCTTTATCAAGAATGCATACATGGATAATAAAATCTCCATCTCTCTGCGTATCTAGTACATTAAAGGAAAAGTCTTGATTCTTGATAGTTCCAGTATCTCCAATTTGACCTCCTGACTCAGCATAAAATGGAGTCTTGTCTAAAACAACATACACTTTATCATCAATATCAGCCCAATTTACTATCTTACTAGAGCTTTTTTCTTCGCTATACCCAATAAAGCTCGAATGTGGTGCATCGTTATTAAGCTTCCACTTAATATCTGCACTATCCATAACAAATTTTTGACTCTTTTTAGCAAGATCTTTCTGTTTTTTCATTTCTGCTTCAAAACCTTGCGTATCCACTGTTTTTCCTTTTTCTGAAGCCATCAATTCTGTTAAATCTAAAGGAAATCCGTAAGTATCATATAATTTAAAGGCATCAGCTCCGCTTATATTTTCAGAAGTAGAATTTTTGATTATTTTTTCAAATTGAATAATTCCCTTTTCTAGTGTAGTTAAAAAAGATTCTTCTTCGATAAGTATAGTCTGTTCTATATGTTTTTGCTTATCTTTCAGCTCTGGGTAGGTATCCGACATTGTCGCAACAACTGATTCGACTAATTTATATAAAATTGGCCCTTCATTATTAAGATCCATTGCAAATCTTGATCCTCTCCTAAGAACTCTTCTCACAACATAACCTCTGCCTTCGTTTGATGGCAATACTCCATCAGCAATTGCAAATGATATCATTCTAATATGATCGCATATAACATTATATGCCACTTCATTATCTGCATAATTTGTGTTAGATATTTTTTCTAAATCAGATATGGTCTTTGCAAATAAATCCGTTTTATAATTTGAATTTTTGTTTTGTAATACTGAGCAGATTCTTTCTAATCAAGCTCCAGTGTCCACATGTTTTTTTGGCAAATCTTCGAAGGTTCCATTTTTTAGTCGATTACTCTGTATAAATACTAGATTCCACAATTCCCAATACCTATCAGAGTTATTTACATGCTTGGCTTCTTGGCTATCAATATCATCTCCTACATAGTAATGTATCTCTGAACATGGTCCACAAGGACCTGTTTCTGCCATCTCCCAGAAATTATCTTTTGCTCCAGATCTTACGATGCGACTTTTATCAATATCGGTTTCTTTCTCCCACAAGTCATATGCTTCATCATCGTCTTCGAATACTGTCACCCAAAGACGTGATTTGTCTAATTTCCATACATCAGTAAATAATTCCCAAGACCACTTAATCGCTTCTTTTTTATAGTAATCTCCAAAAGACCAGTTGCCAAGCATTTCAAAAAAAGTATGGTGGAACCCATCTCTTCCCACTTCCTCTAAATCATTATGCTTGCCGCTAACTCTAATACATTTTTGACTGTTTACTACACGTAAGTGTTTTGGTTTTTCTGTATCTAAAAAAATTGGTTTGAATTGATTCATTCCAGCGTTTGTAAAAAGAAGTGACTTATCGCCGTGCGGTAATACAGGAGCGCTAGAAACTTTATGATGGTTTTTACCTTCAAAAAAGTTAATAAATGATTTTCTAATTTCTTTGCTGTTCATCGATAAAGTGTTTCATATGAATCTAAACAAATAATATATTCATTAGGTGAAAAATAATCTAACAATAACTGCATTATTTCTACTTTTTTCTTGTTTTGTTTTTGGGCAAGAAGTCACCATTAATAATCTCGGAATTGATTCTAGAAAAAATGGTACGTTAATTAATATAGGCAGTACAAAAAAAATTAATCTAGAAGATGTAACTGCTTGGTATTCTTCTGAATGGTTTTATTTAACAGTCTATAATGCTAAGACGGATAGTACAAAATTAGTTGGCCAAGAATTGGGTGGATCAATTACAAAAATTGAAATAGCAAATAACGAAGAATCCACACAAATAGCTTTAAAATTAAGAAAAGAAATTGAGTCATTTGAAATCACAAATCCAACAAGAAAGAACATATCATTTCTTTTAAGACTATCTCAAGAAGAATCTAAAAAAAGCATTACAATGGATGAGGAAATTCAGATTTTTGCAGAGAAAAACAATGATGATATGAAAAAATCCAGAAATCTGGATAAGAAAGATAGTTCAATTCAAAAAATTGACAGGACAATGGAACTATCCATACTAGGTGCTATTGTTGCTGTTAGTGATATCACCAATCCGGGCACTTTTCTTCTTGGAGCAATAATTGCTTTATCTACTGTATTCTTTTAAGCTATAAATCAGCATACTTATCAGTATACTCAATGAGTTTATTTTTAATACCTTCTTCATAGATTGAGTGCCCAGCATCAGGAATAATATGAAAATCTGCTTCTGGCCAAGCTTTATGTAGATCCCATGCTTGAACCACTGGACATATGATATCATATCTTCCATGAACAATTACAGCAGGTATATTTCTAATTTTATCGATATTCTCAATTAAATAATTATCAGAATCAAACCAACAATTGTTCATAAAATAATGGCATTCAATTCTTGCAAACGCTTCCGCAAATTTTTCATCGGAGGCATCTCCAATAAAATTTTCATCTAATAACAATCTGACTGTACTGAATTCCCAGGTACTCCAAGCTTTTGCAGCCTCAATTTTTTTAGAATGATTATCTCCAGTTAAAATTTTATAATATGCTTTCAATAAATTATTTCTTTTATCAGGAGAAATAGGGGAAAGAAAAGATTCCCATCTATCAGGAAAAATGTTATTTGCTCCTTCTTGATAAAACCAATCAATTTCTTTTTTTCTTACTAAAAAAATTCCTCTCAATATTAGCCCTTTGCATGAATTAGGATGTGTTTGACTATATGCCAAAGATAATGTACTACCCCAACTTCCACCAAATACTACCCAAGAATCAATTCCTAAATGTTTTCGTATTTTCTCAATATCTTCTACTAAATCCCATGTGGTATTTTCTTTCAATTCAGCAAATGGGGTGCTTTTACCACATCCTCTTTGATCAAACATAATAATACGCCATTTTTCAGGATCAAAATATTGCCTATACGAAGAACTAATGCCTCCTCCGGGACCTCCATGAAGAAAAATTACAGGTTTTCCATTCTTGTTTCCTGATTCTTCAACATAAATACTATGCATATCAGATACGGGCAACTGGAAAGAGTTAAATAGTTCAGCGGTTGGATATAAATTCATGACAGAACTTAATTAATATAAATTATATTTTTAATAGTTAATAAATTTGTTGCTCATTAATAAGAATTGCGTAATTTTACTGCGTCTTTAATGATATGAAAATTGGTGTATTAAAAGAAAGCAAAGCTGGTGAAAAGAGAGTAGCAATTATACCCTCTACAGTTTCAGCGCTTACAAAAAAGGGCTATTCTTTTGTCATACAAAAAAATGCTGGTCAAGCATCAAATTACTCAGATAATCTATACGTTGATGCTGGAGCAACCATTGGTGAATCTCAAGATGTATTTAACTGTGATATTGTAGTAAAAGTGAATACTCCTTCTACCGATGAAATCTCATCATTAAATAGCACGACTCTTCTTATTTCATTATTTCAAACCATTAAAGAAATTGATTTAGTAAAGCAATTAAAATGTTCTGCCTTCTCTTTAAATCTCCTACCAAGAACAACTTTAGCTCAAAAAATGGATATCTTAAGTTCTCAGGCAAATATTGCTGGCTATAAAGCTGTTTTAATTGGAGCGGATCATATTGGTAAATATATGCCACTATTAATGACTGCAGCAGGAACAATATCTCCTTCAAGAACTCTTGTTATTGGAGCTGGCGTTGCTGGTTTACAAGCTATTGCAACAGCCAAAAGATTAGGAGCTCAAGTAGAAGCATTTGATGTAAGACCTGAAGTAAAAGAACAGGTAGAAAGTTTAGGTGCTAAGTTTATAGAAGTAGAAAGTGATAGCGATGACGGAGTGGGAGATGGTGGATATGCAAAAGAAACAAGTGAAGCATACAAACAAAAACAGCAATACCTAATGATGTCGAAAATGGATTTGATGTTGAATTAACCTATAAAATTATTGGAACTACGCTTCCACCAGTCACAGTAGACTTCTTTCTAGCTAGAACGAGATAATGCCATACACCCAGTTAAACAATTTAGACTTTGTTGATATAAAAACTGCACTCAA
>DASCOP010000082.1:0-4806 GCA_036012065.1 Fidelibacterota bacterium | reverse complement strand
CTCCATATATTTGAGATGCTTTTTGTAATTGATTTAAAATCTTTAATCCCAACACTTGAGCTGCTATCTTCAACATTAAATATTGGCCATGATAAAAGACCAATTAAAGTAGAAAACTCTCTTCTATCTTCTAGATTCTCTTTAAAGACAGTATTCTTTATTGATAGATACTCGCACTTTGTATTCTCAAAATGTTTTTTAAATAACAGATCTAAATTTTTCACATTAGATCCACCGCCTGTAATCTTAATACCTGATCTAATATCGGATATATCCATACGCAATAATTTCAGTTCAGATTTTATCTGATCTATGATATCTTCATATCTCAATTCTGCAATTTCAGATATTTCTTTTTTATTTATACTTTTTGTTAAATCATCATTTTCTATTGGTAATTCAAAATTAGATTCAGAATCTGCAAAATCTGACAATGCAGATACGTGCTCATGTTTAATTCTTTCTGCTTTCTTAATAGAAGTTTGAAGATATGCAGCTATATCCCTTGTCACAGATTTTGAACCCAATGGAATAACTTTAGAGTGAATTAGGTAGTTATCTTTATAAAGTAACATATTTGTCTTATCTGCTCCTACATCTATGAATAAAACTCCTAAATCTTGATCATCTTTACTTAAATTAACTGATGCTGCTGCTAAACCATCAAATACTGGGTTAACATCAATACCCAAATCATTGCTAAAACAATGGTCGATTTGTAACAAGTTAAAGTTTTTGATATGAATCACATGTGATTTTGCATCAATAGATCTACCTACATACCGTAGAGGATTTCTTATAAGAGATGAACCATCGATAAAAAAACCTCTTTCAAGATTGTGCAACACATATCTATCTGAAGAAACTTGAATATCAGAACATTGGGTTAATAATTTTTGTTTTATTTGCTCATCAATCTCAAATTCTGCATTATCTTTTGATCTAATTCGAGTAGACGAATTGATAGATTTAATATTTTTTCCAGATACTGAAACCCATGCATCATCATCGATATTGATTTTTGCATCTTTCTCCATTTTTTCAATTAAATATTCTAAGCTGCGCAACAATTCTTCCTTATCAATAATATCTCCATTATCCATACTATTTGTCTTTATAGATTGAATAGATAGAATCTCTATCTGATTATCATTGATTATTCTTCCAACCGCTCCCTTTATGCTAAAAGAGCCTAGATCGAAAGCTACCTGTATTCTATTTTTCATTATATTTCATCCACCACTATCTGTCTTTTATATCTCAAATCTATATATTTATAACTCTCTAATGTTTTCTCTTCTGGTAATACATCTGAAAAAGCATTTAAATAATTTATTTTTGTAAATATGTTATCATCCCCAAGTAAAATTTTTGTTCTTCCATTTTTTAAAATAATTTCATATTCATTGTCCTCGTTAAAAACAAACTCTGATATATTGTCGTATAATGCATAAAAGTTATCTTTTGAGTATTTAATAACGTCAATTGACTTTAGAACATTAGATGATTTAGTCTTTTTACCCTTTTCATACAATTCTTGATTGGTCTTGAAATTTGACAAGATAGGTAATGAGATTTCACAATATTCAACTGGCAAACAAATTCCTTCTGAATCGAGAATAATTAAATCATTAGCGTTTATAATAGCTAACGGCTCTCTTTCATAAATTTGAATCTCAACTCTATTAGGGAATGTTCTTGACACCTTGCAATCCTTTATATGATCTAATGCCTCTATGTTATCTTTGTAATTTCCTAGATTGGAAAAGAAGATATTCTGATTTTTTATACTATCCTTATACTCTAATAGCATTGTATCATCAAAGTAATTCACTCCTTCAATATTTACATCTTTCACAATAAACATTTGATTAAATTTGGCCCATTTAATAGATCCAAAAAGAAAGATTCCTATCAATAATAAAGATGATATTGGCTTACTAATAGAATCAAAAATCTTTATAAAATCATTCTTCATTATTCGCTCATTTCCTTAACATCAAATCCTAATAATTTTACTTCTAACTCTAAGTCAATATTGAATTTCTCTTTCACGGCATTCTTCGCTTTTTTAATAAGCGCTAACATGTCATCAGCCTTTGCACTACCGTTATTCACAAAAAAGTTTGCATGTTTATTAGAAATCTCAGCATCTCCCACTGAAAAACCTTTTAGACCTGCTTGGTCTATTAACATTCCAGCAGAATGCTTAGAAGACGGATTTTTGAATACACTCCCTGCGGAACGATAGTTCAAAGGTTGCGTATTCTTTCTTCCTGCTCTTGCTACATCAAAGTTCTCGTGAATTGATTCTTTTGGTGATTTTTTAAGCTTGAATGTTGCTGCTAACAAAATTGATTCTTTTGCAAAAGAAGATGATCTATAAGAGAAATCAATATCTTTCTTAGATAGTAATCTAATTTTATTTTTTTCATTTAGTATCTCTACAGTTTCTAAGTTTTCTGAAATCTCTCCACCCCAAGCACCTGCATTCATTATCAATGCGCCACCAAGTGTGCCTGGAACTCCAATAAGATTTTCTAATCCTTTTAAATTGTGTTTCATAGATTCTCTGATCATTTTACTTAGAATAACGCCACACTCTACATAAACCTTTTCTTCATCAATACGAATCTCTTTTAAACAATGCTTAATTGATATCACAACGCCTTTAATACCATTATCACTAATCAATAAATTTGATCCTGAACCTATAATAGTTACAGGTTGTTTATAATCCCTACCTATTCTAACAGTATCAATTAAATCTTGCTTGCTTGATGGTAAAACAAACAATTCAGCAGGACCTCCAATACCATATGTAGTATGATTGTTCATGCTTTCATTAGCAAGAACCGTTGCATTTGTCTGTTCTATAATCTTCTCTTTCAAAGAATCAATCATTTCATATTCTCGGTTAATGTATCTGCATATCTCCAAATATTACCTGCACCAATAGTTAGAATAATATCCCCCTCAGTGTAATGGTTTTTGATATCTTCAATTAAAGATTCTGTAGTAATATCAAATACATTCTCATGATTCAACTCTCTAAGATGTTCGCTGATTCTTTTTGAACTGATAGAAGGATCTAACTTTTCTCTTGAAGCAAAGATTTCAGTAATAAAAATAATGTCAGCATCAAAGAGAGACTTTGCAAAATCTTTATGGAACTGCTTAGTTCTAGAAAAAAGATGCGGTTGAAAAATTGCCAATAATCTTCTATCCCAATTACTTTTTACTGCCTCAATAACGCTCGAAACTTCTACGGGGTGATGAGCATAGTCATCAATAATAGTTATGGTCTCGTTATGTCTTTTAATATCAAATCGTCTTTTAACGCCTGAAAAATCTTTTAAGCTCTTACTAATATCTTCTATTGATAAACCCATAGTTTTACATACAGATATAGCGGCTAAAGCATTTAAGACATTATATGAACCTGGAATATTCATTGAAAATGAATAGTTCTTTCTCTCATGAATAACATCAAATGTCACTTTTCCATCACTATGGATAATATTCTTTGCCTTAAAATCAACATTGTCAGATTCTATTCCATAAGTAACTAATGGCTTATCAATCAATGGTATAATTGATGCAGCATTATCGGAGTCCTTACAAATACTAACCATTCCATAAAAAGGAACTGAATTGGCAAATTGGATGAATGCATTCTTTAAATCTGCTAAGTCCTTATAACAATCAATATGTTCCAAATCGATATTATTAACTACCGCTATAGTCGGAGTAAGTTCAAGAAAACTTCTATTAAATTCATCAGCTTCAACGACAAAAGTATCGCCGGAACCTAGAACTGAGTTAGTATTTATAGATTTAACTACACCTCCTACAATTATAGTTGGATCCAAATCAGAATCTTTGAGTATTGAACCAATCATAGATGTTGTAGGAGTCTTTCCATGTGTTCCAGAAATTCCAACTGTAGAACTTTTTAACTTAGCAAGCTGTGATATCATTTGTGCTCTAGAATAAGATTGAATATCTCTCTCATCTGCTGCAACTAATTCAACATTATTCTTAGGTATAGCATCCGAGTAAACTACAATTTCCGCTTCTGATATATTTTTCTCATCATGACCGATTGCTATGACAATATCTAGCGCTCTCAACCTATCAATATTTGGTGACTCAGATATATCTGAACCTGTAATCTTAAAATCCTGGTTATGCAAAAGTTCAGCGATTCCACTCATTCCAATACCACCTATACCAATAAAATGAATCCTCTTTATACTAGAAAGCATGCAAATACTCCATAATATTATTAGTTATAACATTTACTGAATCAGGTTTGTTCATTTTTTGAATATTCTCTTTCATTGAGCTGTATACTCTATCATTTTTACAGATTTCATTGATTCTTTCTGATAATAAAGATATTGATATGTCTTTTTCTTGAATTGATAATGCTGCAAAATTCTCTTCTAAATATCTTGCATTAAACACTTGATGATCTTCTGCTGAAAATCTAAAAGGGATTAGAATAGAAGGTTTTTCAAATTTCAATATTTCAGAAATTGTCATTGCTCCAGCTCTTGAAACTATCAAATCGCATAGATCATATAAATATGGCATGTTGTCAACGAAAGATAAAACCTTAATTGATTCACTACTATAATGCTTATGTTTATCATAATGATTAAGACCTACTATCCATAAAATATTAACATCATCCAATAATTTTTGATCAATACACTCTGATATAAGCTTATTTAGAACTACTGAACCTTGACTTCCTCCTACTATCAATACGGTTCTTTTATTTGTATCTATAGATATAGA
>DASCOP010000081.1:0-4905 GCA_036012065.1 Fidelibacterota bacterium | reverse complement strand
CTTATCAACAAGAATTTTTGATAAACCTAAGATTGCTTTTGATTTTGCTGGACCCAATCCACATGGTTTAATAATCTTATAAATTGTTTCATAGTCTAATGTTATCATCTTCTTTGGAGTATCTGCTTTTGCAAAAAGAACTGGTGTGACTTTATTTACAGACTTATCAGTAGTATTTGCTGATAATAACACTGCAATAAGAAACGTATAATGATTTGAATGAGTTAATGGTGGCGAAACTTCGGGATAAATTTCATCAAGCTTATTAATAATGAAATTAATTTTATCTTTTTTAAGCATAAATGCTTATAACTGATTCAAGGCGTCAAAAGTCAAAGATTTTGGTCGTGTTAATGGTAATCCCATTGCACGAGCTAAGACTAATTGAGATATAATCCCTAACGATCGAGACATACTAAATAATACAGTATAAAATTGAAATTCTTTTAATCCATAATGGTAAAGCAGTGATCCAGAAGCCGCATCAACATTTGGCCATGGATTCTTAGCCTTCCCATGTTCTTTTAATATATCTGGAATAATATTAAATAGTTTTGTTACTGCATCAAACACTTCGCTATCATTAATATTATCTTTACCAAAATTCATAAATGCTGTAAATCTTGGATCAGGACATCTTAATACCGCATGACCATATCCAGGAATTACTTTTCCTGAATTTAATCTGTCCCAAGCAAAAGCTTTTAATTCTTTATCGCTTGGTATGCCCTTAAAATGATCTATCATATCTAGTACAAATTTTAAATTATTTTGATTTGCTAATCCATGTAATGGCCCAGCTAATCCATTCAGACCTGCAGATAAAGCATAATAAGGGTCAGATAAAGCTGAATTAACAGTCAATGAACTAAATGTACTTACATTTCCACCCTCATGATCACAATGCAACATTAAATATAATTGCATCATTTTTAGCATATCTTCTGAATGGTCAAACCCCATCATTTGTAAGAAACTTTCAGACCAATCTTGAGAACCTGCATGCTCTAATCTATCTCCTTTATCAAATCGTAATCGATAAATTGCTGCTGCAATAGCAGGGAGTTTTGCAATAATATTCACACCATCTTCAAGAGTAGTTTCCCAATAATCACTTTTTGAAACTACTAAATCGTAAGCCTCTGCAAATTTACTTTCTTTTTGCATCGATAAAATCGCAGTATTAAACATTGCCATTGGATGTGAGTCTTTTGGCATACTATTGAGTACATCCCATACATATTGTGGAACTTCACTTTTAGAATGTAAACATCTTTGGACGTCTTCGAGTTCGTCCTTATTAGGCAATTCTCCTACAAGCAATAAATAGAATACCTCTTCAGGTTTAATATGAACTAAATCAAGTATATGATGACCCCTAACATGCAATCCAGCATCTGCAGTTACAGATGATGTGTCACAAATCATACCCTTTACACCGCGCATTCCAGAAAAAGCCTTTTCTATTGTTACTGTGCTTGTAACATGGTCGCCTTTCTCATCAAGAAGCTGTCGATAATTATATCTCCAGTCAGGTATCTTTTTTGCTAAGCTTTCTTTTAATTTCCCCATAATGATAATCAAATTTAAGTTTGAAATTGCATATTGTGTAACTCTTTATATACACCATCCCTATTAATTAATTCTTGATGGCTTCCTTTATCAATAATTTTTCCATTATCAAGCACAAGAATCTTATCAGCATTGTGCACTGTAGATAGCCTGTGCGCTATAACAATTACTGTACGATCACGCATTAATTTTTCAATTGCTTCTTGAACATTTTTTTCTGATTCAGTATCTAAAGAAGATGTTGCTTCATCTAAAATTAGAATTGGTGGATTTTTTACTATTGCACGCGCTATAGCAATACGTTGCCTTTGTCCACCTGATAAAGAAATGCCTCGCTCACCAATAACAGTATCATAGCCATCAGGGAGTTTTTCGATAAAATCATGCGCATTTGCTGCAATTGCAGCATCTTTTATAATATTGTCTTCTATTGACTCTACTCCATAAGCAATATTAGCTCTTACAGTATCATTAAATAAAAATGTCTCTTGAGTAACAATGCCCATTAATGATCTCAATGAATTAAGATTGATATCTTTAATGTTAGTATCATCTATTAGAATGGAGCCATCAATAGTATCATAAAACCTAGGAATTAAATCAACTAAAGTAGATTTTCCTGCACCACTAGGCCCAACAAGCGCAATGATTTGACCTGTATTAATAGAAAAATTAATATTATTTAATACTTTCTCTTCTTCATTCCCATAGTGGAAACTAACATCTTTAAATACAATGTTTTTATTTAAGCTATCAATTTTGACAGCATCTGGGACATTCATAATATCAGATTTGGTATCCAAAATAGAAAAAACTCTATCTGCTGATGCTAATCCATTTTGTAGTTCATTAAAAACACTGCTAAGCTTCCTAATTGGTTGAAATAAACTAAATAATAGTAAAATAAAACGTATAAAATCTTCTGATGAAATAGATTGCTCTACTAAGACATCGCGGGCTCCGACCCACAGCAATAATGCGGCAATTGATGCTCCAATAATTTCTGATATAGGAGAAGAGAATAATCTTAATATATCTTTCTTAAGCGTTAATTTATAATACTTCTGTGTTTCAAAAGAAAATTTCTTTACCTCATAAGCTTTCATAGCAAATGCTTTAACAATTCTTATTGAACTAAGTGTTTCAGATATGGTTGACGTAATACCTGCTAATTGGGCTTGTGTTCTTGCTGCTCTCCTTCTAATACTTCGAGCAATACCGAAAATGATGATGCCACTCAATGGAACAATTGTCAATGCAATAGCTGTCAACTTTGGACTAATAATGAAAAGTAATGTTAAGAATGTTAAAATATTAATTGGCTCTACAAATAATTTTTGGAAAGTGGCACCTAGTGAATTCTTCATATTATCAATATCACTTACAAGAACAGCGGTTAATTCACCAGATTTGTTTTTATTAAAATAAGAGAGAGATAAATAATGAAAATGTTCATATAATCTGTTTCTTAAGTCCCTAATAAGCTTAAACTGAATAATAGATAATGTAATATTCTTGATGTATAGTGCAATATTCTTACAGGTAAAGACTACTACTAGAGCAACACATACTGATGAAACGGTCTCAATAGCTGACTCTCTTAAGAGTAGCTTATTTGAAAACAACTTTAGTTGATCATTAGCAGACCAACTCTCTAATGCTAATAATCGTGCATTCTCTGCGACCATATCATTAAAATCAATTAAAACATTATTAATCATTGTTGCAGTAATCCAGATAGATGCACTATTAAACAGTACAAATACTATTGCTGCTATACTAGATGCCACCAGTAAAGGCCAATATGTTAAGATAAGTTTAAATAGACGTATATGTGACGATTGATTCATCTTTGATGCACTATCTTGATTGATTGGTATTTTCTTTCTTATAAACCATTTTTGCATGAACTATGTCAGCTTCGATAAATGTACTGCCAATAATCGTAAATCCTAAATCTTTATAAAATTTTATCACACTTTCTTGAGCATGTAAATATATCATATCTTCTGATGGAATTTGATCCAAAACGAACTTTACAATATCTCTACCAATTCCTTTTGTTCTAAATTCTTTCAATACAGCAAAACGCTCTAACTTATAACCTTCTGATGTTTTTCTCCATCGTCCTGTCCCTACTGGCATATCGCCATAGAGAGCTAACACATGAAAAGATTCATCCTCATTCTCAATTTCTAAGCTTTCTGGAACATTTTGTTCCTCAATAAATACTGTTCTTCTAATTGCAAGAACTCGGTTATAATCTTCTTCTGTTTTTACTAATTGTATCTTAGTGTTCATTTTAGCAATTTCAATATTATACAATGAGAAATCAAAGACTAATTATTGTAATAATTTTATCGTTATTCTTCAGCATATCTACTGCTCAAGATCAATTTAATTCATATAGAGAATTAAAAAAAATCCCTAATGGAATGAATATTATCCATGATAATAATAAAACGAGAGCAATAGTAGGAATACATGGTTTTTATCCAGTCTACTGGCCGGATATTCATCATGAATGGGTTCAACCATTCAATTTCCTAGTAAAAGAAGACATAAAAACTTTCTTTTATAAATATGATTGGAACGAATGTCCTAGTAAGGTTGCTAAAGAATTTTCTATTGAATTGGAAAATCTTATCAAAAAATATCCAGAAGTAGATGATTGGCAGATTGTGGGTCATAGCATGGGAGGAAGTGTAGTTATGTTCACCAATCAATCTTTTATATATAATAATAAGATTACATTTAATACTGTAGCTACTCCTGTATATTATGAGCCAGAAAAGACTCCTTTTTTTATTAGAGCTTATGAGTCAATATTCAATAAACGTTGCTCTGAAACGATTGATAGCTTAAATGACGAATTTGAGAATGGATTTACCAATAAACATGTACAGTGGAGAAATATTAAAGAATTTGACTCACAATTGAAGAGATATGATTTTAATCCTTATGATAGAGTTATTAAAAACTCCATTGTTTTTCAATTTCCAGACAGCTTAGATGGCGAGAGAGTAGGTCATACAGCT
Organism: Fidelibacterota bacterium; assembly: GCA_036012065.1. Classification (GTDB taxonomy): domain Bacteria; phylum Fidelibacterota; class Marinisomatia; order Marinisomatales; family Marinisomataceae; genus Marinisoma. Next base: position 295 of record DASCOP010000081.1, on the reverse strand, counting down.
AGTCTATACTTTTCAATTTTAGAAATTATCAATTAATTCAATTGATACGGGACAGTGGTCTGATCCCATTACATCTTCATGTATATCTGCATCTGCAATATTTTCTATGAAATCTTGATTCGAAAAAAAATTATCTATTCTCCATCCAATATTGCGTTGACGTGCACCAAACCTATATGTCCACCAAGAATAACGTTCTGGTTCATCGTGAAATAATCTGAAGGTATCTACATAACCATTTTCAATATAAGTATCAATTTGTGCTCTTTCTACTGGCATAAATCCAGAGTTATTC
>DASCOP010000080.1:0-4848 GCA_036012065.1 Fidelibacterota bacterium | reverse complement strand
TATTTTTCTTACTAGCTATATTTCTATCTCCATTTAATTCTAAAATTAGATTAGGTTTTTTTGGAAGGTGTAAGTCTTTAAATAAGTTAAGAGAGTTTAATCGCACTCATTCTTTCTCTGATATATATTGGTTTCATGTATCATCTTTTGGTGAATTTCAACAAATAGAATCTATTATTGCAAATATAAAGAATGTTAATTCTAATGCAGGAATTTTAGTGTCATTCTTTTCGCCATCTGGGTACAATAATGTGAACAATAAGAATATTGATTGTAAGATATATCTTCCATTCGATTTTCTCTGGTCAGCATTTAGAAGTTTGAATATAATTAAGCCCAAAAAAATGATTTTTGCTTCATATGATGTTTGGCCTAATATCATTCTTGTTGCAGGTTATTTAGGTATTAAAACAATGCTAATCTCTGCAAGAGTTCATGATAGTAGCTTGAAACTAAAAAGACCAATAAAAAGTGTTTATAAATCTATATATAGCATGATTGATGAAATCTTCACTGTCAATAACCGAGATTTAGAAAATATCAAATTAATTATTCCAAATAAAAAAATTGATGCAATGGGCAATCCTCGCTTTGATATAGCATTGGAAAAGGAGTCTAATGTTAATATTAAATTTGATATGGACTACAAGTTAGAAAATAAGATATTTTTATTTGCTAGCTTATGGCCTCAAGATGATTCAATACTCTTTCCTGAAATTTTTGATTTATTGAATCATAATAATTCAAAAATTGTACTTGTTCCTCATGAACTATCAGATAAATCAATAAATTATTATCAGAAACAAGCCACTAGGAATAGTCTTTCATCAATAGTTGTAGAAGGCTATGTGAATTTATCAGATCTAAAAGAGAGGGTTGTAATTGTTAATGCTGTAGGGATTTTATATAAACTATATTGGCAAGCATACATATCATACATAGGAGGAGGATTCTCAAGAGATGGTATTCACAATATTATGGAGCCAGCTGTAGCATCCAATCCAATAATTTTTGGTCCAAATTATTCAAATGGCAACTTTTTTGAAGCGGAAGAACTGTTATCTACATCATCAGCATTTACAATTAATTCTAGTTCGCATTTAATGGAAGTTTTAAACAATTTTAATGATATAAATATATACAATTCTGCTAGCAAATCTTCGCGAAACGTCATGGAAGAAAATAGAGGTTCTACAGATAAGTTGTTATCAAGGATATTAAGATGAGCAAGCTCTTTAAATATGAAGATATATTCCTTATTCCTAACTTAATCACCTATTTAAGATTTCTATTAATTGCTCCGTTAATTATCACATTTAACCTTGATATGAAGAGTTATTTTTATATGATATTATTTATTGTCTTATTATCAGATTTCTTAGATGGAATTGTAGCGAGGAAATTGAATCAACAGTCAGAGCTTGGAAAAACATTAGATCCTATTGCGGATGGTATAATTTTGTTTGCATTTATAATCTTATTAAATAGAAGAGGTGATATTGCTGATTGGTTTTGCGTTTTTTACTTTGTTAGGCAGATAACTATCTTAATATTTTCTCTTATCTACCTACCAAAGATAGAGAAGATTTATGGTTCAAACATAGCAGGAAAAACTGGAGTATGTTTTCTTGGACTTGTTTTATCAATATATGCTTTAGATTTAACACAATTTTTCTACTTAACAGAAAATTTAATTATCATTTCTGCAATTTTACTTTTCCTGAGTTTACTAGATTATCTGCGTTTTTTTCTTACATTAGACTCTAAAAAATAAAACTTATTGTCATACTTTATAAATTGTTTTTTACGTTAATAAATCTTATATTTATTAGACAATATGGCAGACTTTAAATTAGTTTCAGACTTTGAACCATCAGGTGATCAGCCTAGAGCAATTGATGAGCTCGTTCATGGAATCACAAAAAACCTAAATCATCAGACACTGTTAGGTGTTACTGGCTCCGGGAAAACCTATACCATAGCAAAAGTCATAGAAGAAGTGCAGAAGCCTACGTTAATTATTTCGCATAATAAAACTCTAGCAGCACAACTTTATGGAGAGTTTAAAAGCTTATTTCCCAATAATGCCGTTGAATATTTTATTAGTTACTATGATTATTATCAGCCTGAATCTTATATGCCAATTACTGATACTTTCATCGAGAAAGATTTTTCAATGAACGAAGAGATTGATCGTTTGAGGTTGAAAACCACTAGCTCATTGTTGCAGAGAGATGATGTGATTGTAGTGAGTTCAGTATCATGTATTTACGGCTTGGGCTCTCCAGAAGAGTGGAAAAATCAAGTAGTTCATTTGAAAAAGGGTGATTCGGTTAATAGAAGAGATCTTACAGAAGCTTTGATTGATATTTATTACAAAAGAAATGATCAAGTTTTAGAAAGGTGTAATTTTAGAATCATGGGAGATATCTTTGAAATTTTTCCCGCATATGAAGATAAAGCAATTCGAGTAGACATTCTCTCAGATACCATCCAATCTATTGTTACTTTTGATCCATTGACTGGAGAAGAAATTGCTGAAATCATCGACTCTAATCTCTTTCCTGCCAGACACTTTGTTTCTGATAAGTCAAAAAATAAAAGAGTAATCAAAGAGATAAAAAAAGACTTAAAGGATAGAATAAAATTTTTTAATAAGAATGAGAAGTTTCTAGAAGAACAACGTATAACACAACGCACTAATTTTGACATAGAAATGATTGATGAAATAGGATATTGTTCTGGTATTGAGAATTATTCTAGATATTTTGATGGAAGAGAAGAAGGCGAAAGGCCTTCAACTCTAATAGACTTTTTTCCTAAAGATTTTTTAACAGTTATCGATGAATCTCATGTTACGCTTCCACAGATTAAAGGAATGTATAATGGAGATAGAAAAAGAAAAGAAAATCTGATTGATCATGGATTTAGATTGCCAGCTGCATATGACAATCGGCCATTACAATCTGCGGAGTTTGATTCGATTCAGAATCAGGTTATTTACGCTTCTGCAACCCCAGCAGAAAAAGAGCTTGAGCTATCTTCAGGGACAGTAACAGAGCTGATTAATCGTCCAACTGGGTTGGTTGATCCTGAGGTTGTAGTAAGACCATCTCTTGGTCAGATTGAAGATTTAATTAATGAAATAAAGATTCGTTCTGCAAGAAAAGAAAGATGCCTAGTAACTACCCTAACAAAAAAGATGGCAGAAGACTTGTCCGAACATCTTAGTACTATGGGTATCAGAGTTAGGTATCTTCATTCTGAAGTAAAAACAATCGAAAGAGTGAAGATATTACGAGACTTACGCTTGGGAGATTTTGATGTGCTTGTTGGAATTAATTTGTTAAGAGAAGGGCTTGATTTACCTGAAGTGTCTCTTGTTTCGATTTTAGATGCAGATAAGGAAGGTTTTTTACGATCAAAAAGCTCTCTAGTTCAGACTTCTGGTAGAGCAGCGAGACATATAGATGGAAAGGTTATTCTGTATGCAGATAGAATAACTGATTCAATCCAATATTTACTTGATGAGACAGACAGAAGAAGAGCTATACAAATTGCTTTCAATGAAAAGAACAATATTGTTCCAAAATCAATTAAAAAATCTATTGATGATATAATGGAGTCCACAAGAGTTGCGGAATCATTTAGGGAAAGTGAAATTGAAGTTAGAAGAGATATCAAAACAGACAGATTCTTAAATGAAGACAAAAAAATCGTTTTAGAAATGCTTAGACAGGAAATGCTTGAAGCGGCTGATAATTTAGATTTCGAGAAGGCAGCAACTTTACGAGATGAAATAAAAAAATTAGATAAAGAAATTAGAATAAGTAATTAAGAGGTTATTATGAATATTGAATTAATCAAACAAAAGTCGGGAATTATAGGTGAAAGCGATGGTATTAATCATGTATTAGATATGGTCAATCAAGTTGCTGATGTAGATATATCTGTTTTAATTAATGGAGAATCTGGTACAGGGAAGGAGCTTATAAGTAAGGCTATACATCTAGGAAGTAAAAGATCATCGAAAGAATTAGTTATTGTCAATTGTGGAGCTATCCCAGAAGGAATTATTGAAAGTGAGCTTTTTGGACATAAAAAAGGGGCTTATACAGATGCAAGTGAATCTAGAAAAGGTTATTTTGAAACCGCAGATAAGGGAACAATATTTCTTGATGAGATTGGAGACATGCCTTTAGAAACTCAGGTTAAAGTGCTAAGAGTTTTAGAAGAGGGAGAATATATGCGCGTAGGTGATTCTGTAGCCAAAAAAACAGATACTAGAGTTATAGCTGCTACCAATAAAAATCTAGCAAAGCTTGTCAAAGAAGGAAAGTTCCGACAAGATCTTTATTATAGACTGAAAACTGTTACAATCAATCTACCTCCATTAAGAGATAGAAAAAGTGATATACGATTGCTAGTCGATCGATTTGCTCTGCAGTTTAGTAGAACGAACAATATTAAGTACAAAGGATTTACTCCTGAAGCAATAAAGGTTATGCAAAAATGTGATTGGCCAGGAAATGTTAGAGAGTTAAGAAATTTTGTTGAAAGCGTATTAATTCTCCAAAAAGGTGAGAGAATTACTGGTGAGATTATTGAAAAACAGCTACAGAATGAAAATATAGCTGATTTTTCTGATAATCCTGCATTACCTGTACTGGTTAATCGCGATCCAGATCAAGCAGAGCGAGAGCTAATTCTAAGGCAATTATTATTTTTAAGGCAGGATATTGAAGAAATGAAATTATTGCTAAAAGAATCTGATTTTTCAGCCTTAAATTCTTCTAGAAATATAAATGCAAATTTTGAAAATCGTATTCAAGATAATGAAATTAATAG
>DASCOP010000079.1:0-27229 GCA_036012065.1 Fidelibacterota bacterium | reverse complement strand
TTCAAGGGAAGGTTGGTGAAAGAATCACTATATCTTTAGATCAAAATTCCGAAAGAGACTTTGATTGGGAGAATACTATTCGTGTTGATTATGCTGGAGATGAAGATGATATTTTACAAAGACTTGAAATAGGAAATATCTCGCTTGCACTACCTTCTACTGAGTTTGTCACATTTTCAGGACAAAATAAAGGTCTCTTTGGTATTAAAGCTCTCTCACAGTTAGGTCCACTTAACATTACGAGTATAGCATCACTGGAGAGAACCAAGAAGCAATCTGAAAAATACAAAGGCACTTCTGAAGTAAGAGAAAATCAGATAGAAGATTATGAGTATAGAAAAAATCTATATTTCTTTATCCACGAATGGTTTAGAAATGGTTCTTCTGATATAATACCAGATAGCGGATTTCAAGTCAATGTACCTTCTTATTATCCTTTAAATAACGGATTGCATAGTATTGGTAATTTAGTAGTAAGAAATTTTGAGCTTTATAAAATTGATGCATCTAACAATCCACAAGCAGATCCAGGAACAGCATATATTGATCCTAACGATACCACCCTTTATAATGATAGTAGTAAAGAAGGAGCGTTTATTAAGCTAGAACGAGGCTCCGACTATGCCATTAACGAAGATTTAGGATTTATAAGAATGCAAAATACTCTTCAAAATGAAATTATAGGTACACATTTTGAATTGGCAAATAGAACAACAGGAGAAGTTGTTTTAAAGGTTGGATCAAATATTGGGGATGATGGCAATACCACCTTAGTCTTGAAGATGCTAAAAGCACAGTCATCACACCCTAATCATCCAACATGGGATCTTATGTTTAAGAATGTATACTCTCTTGGAGCAACTAATATTGATGAAACTAGTTTAGGCGTTAGAATTCTAGATAATTTTTCTACACCTGTAAGCGATAGAACAAACAGTGGTGCCACATTCTTAAATTTATTTGGATTAGATAACCTTAATCAATCCGGTGCATCTTCACCGGATGAAATTATTGATTTTAATAACCCTAATATTGTGAATTTGAAAGCAGGAGAAGTGCATTTACCTGCACTCCTACCTTTTGTTTCAAGTAATAATTTGGACGGTGGAAATGATAATTCGACATTAAACTCTTTACTCCAACAGGGTAAAATGTATACGAGCACTAATCGTACAGAATATACAGGAGATTCTCGTTTTACCATTGCAGCAAATTATACCAATCCAAAGTCTACTATTAATCTAGGATTTACATTAGTAGAGGGGAGTGAAGAGATTTATTCTAATGGAGAGAAACTTGAAAGAGGTCAAGATTATCAGATTGATTATTTTTCTGGGATGATAATGCTTACTGGCAATATTGATCCCAATAGTGATTTAGAAATTGTATATGATAAGCATGACCTAGTTACATTCGATAGAAAAATTATGGTTGGTTCTCGTGCACAAATTGATTTTGATAAAAATTCATTCTTAGGAATGACAGCTCTTTATTACAATCAGGATATTGTTAATAAAAAAGTAGAAGTAGGCTTTGAACCAATCCGAAATTTTATTTGGGATATTAATGGTCGTTATGAGAAGGATTTAGAGAATTTATCTGCATCTCTAAATAATCTTGATATGTTTAATGCTGAAAAGTTATCTAGGTTTACTTTAGAAGGAGAAATCGCACAAGTACTGCCTAACCCCAATGCGATATCTAACTCTGCTATTGGAGACAGTGATGGGGTGGCTTATATCGATGACTTTGAGGGCTCAAAACGTGTTACAAGTCCATCAATATTGAGAAGATTTTGGAATATTTCTTCCGCTCCATTAAATCTTGATACCAATCAATCTTTTAATCAAAGAAATCGAGCGAGAATGCATTGGTACAATCCTTATTCCCAAGTATTAACAAATAATATTTGGCCGAATATTTCTACATCGCAAAGAGCACAAAATCTTACTACAGATATTTTAGTTTTAGATTTTGAACCAAAAGAATATCAAGAAACCGTAGATCCTGACTCTGTATGGGCTGGCGTAATTACTCCAATGTTTATATCTGATTATGATCAAACTAGAAGCAGATTTTTTGAAATTTGGTTACGTGGAGATGAAGGTAATTTAACAGTGGATTTAGGCAAAATTAGTGAAGACTACAATGATAACGGATCTCTGAATAACGAAGATGTTCCAGATGCAGGATTAGCCCTTGGTAATGGATTCTTAGAAGATAGTGAAGATACAGGACTCGATGGTTGTTTTGATAGTTTTGAAGATGGCTGGGGAGATTGTTTGAGCCAAGAAGATGGACTAACCTATCAAGATTACTTGTCTAGCGGAGAAATATCAATTATCAACGCTTCATCTGATGTAAATGTTAATGATCCAAATGGTGATAATTGGGATTATATTGAAGGTAGTTCAGACTATACAAAGGTTAATGGTACAGAAGGAAATGGTACTGGCGATAGAATTCAAGCTGGAGGTAAATATCCTGATAGTGAAGATTTGGATCAGTCAGGTTTCTTAGATAGGACAAATGATTATTTTACAAAAACTATCTCTTTAGATGATAGTACATATGTTGCTGGTTCTACTATAGTAAACGGTACAGAAACAGGTTGGAAATTAATAAGAATACCTTTAAATCATTTTGCTAAAGTACAGGATATTACGCTTAGCGAAATTAAGTATGTAAGGCTTGTAGTATCTGGAATTGACAAACCCTCACAGCTAGAGATTGCAAAAATTGAACTTGTAGGAAATGCATGGGAGGAGATGGGTACATCTCTTGTAGACCAAGATAACTATGCAGTACAAGATAGCACATTTTTAGTGACAGTAGTGAACGATGAAGATAATCCTGATTATATACCTCCTAAAGGTGTTTTTGGTGAGTACGATCAAATCAATAAGATACGATCCAAAGAGCAGTCTTTAGTTCTCAGGTTTGATAATTTAAATCCAGACTTTAAAGGAGCAGCAAGGAAAATTTTATCTTCTATGACATCTCAAAAAGGACAAAGCTTTTTGATGTACGACCAAATGAAAATGTTTGTTTATGGTGATAGTGAAAATATATCAGATAGTAATACGGATTTACGATTTTTTATCAAATTTGGTACTGGAGATGAATATTACAAGCTCACGAAGCCAGTGTATGATGGTTGGGATGAAGATGAACAGAGAAATGCCGTAGATCTTGACCTAAATTGGTTGACCAGTTTAAAGAATATAGATGAAGAGTCTATTGAAAAGATTAATGCCAATGATACCTTCACTGACTCATTGGGATACAAAAGATATCAATTTATTGATGACAATAATCAAGAGTATAAAAAAGTTGAGATTGTAGGCCAACCTTCATTATCAAGATTGCAATATTTTATTGTAGGAGTTGAAAATAATGCTGACCATCCAATTACAGGTGAGATTTGGTTAGATGAACTTCGCTTAAGTGGAGTAAAAAAGGAAAATGGAACAGCAGTAAGATTAAAATCTGAATTTAATTTATCTGATTTTAATAAGAGCTCTATATCTTATAGTAAAAAAGATGCAGATTTCCACATTCTCCAAGAAAGAGTAGGAACAAACACCACAACTGAAAATCTTATCTTTACAAATAATATGCAAATAGGCAGTCTATTTCCTCAAAGGTTTGGTATTTCTTTTCCAGTTAATATGACATATAACATGCAAAATAATGCACCAAAATTTTTCCCAGGAACCGATATTAGAACTAACGGGGCAACACCAGACTCTATATTAGTAAAATCATCTACAATTTCTTTGAATGGTAAGATATCAAAGCAAATTAAATCAGAGAATCCTTTCGTTAAATATACAATTGACAATCTTAGCGCATCATTTAATATGTCTAATCAAAATAGATCTGATGAGATTATGGAGTCGGTAGATACTCAGAGATTAACCACAAATGTTGATTATAATCTCAGATTTCCTAGTGATAACTATATTGAAGCATTTAAATGGATGTCAAAGGTGCCAGTTGTTGGAGAAAAGATTAGTGAAACTAAGTTTTTTTATACTCCAACATCATTTGCTACAGGAATAAGAGTTAATCGGAATTTAACAGAAAAGCAATCAAGGGCTAATCCAGAGTTGATTGACGATTTTAACTTGGGTTTAGATAGAAAGTTTAGTATTAATTATAAGGTATTTGATAACACACAGTTTACATACAATAAAAATATTAAAAGTGATATGTCTGAATATAGGGAAGAAGTATTGGATAATTTGAAAATAGGAAGGGTCGTAAATAGTACTGAATCTTTTGGATCTACATTCAATCCTCAATGGTTAAGTTGGTTTAAACCCAATTTTACTTACAACACAAATTATTCATGGAACAAGCCTTTATCTAGCGTGATTAATGGAGCAAATGTATCTGCTGTTAAGAATACAGGGATTAATTTTGCATTATCTGGTACAGAGATTATTGAGACATTTTATACTCCAGCCTCTAAAAGAAAAGCAACAACCCCAACAACCAGATCAAGATCTGTACCGGCAGGCTTATCAAGAGGTAGTGACAGTGAAGCTGAAGATAAAGAAAACAATAAAAATCTTGAATTGGATAAATCTGAGCAGAAAAAGAAAAATAGAAAAATAGAAAATAGTTTTGTCATGGAACAAATTTATCAAATGTCAAAAAAAATAGAACCTTTAAGTATTGCTATTACTAATAATACAAATAGAACAGGTAATGGTGTCATGGGCGATGTTCCTTTGAGCTATAGATTTGGACTAAGCAGTGATCATGAATTAGAGAATGTACCAGAAGTAGGTCTTAATACAGGAGCAGAGGATATCAAAAAATCATTATCAATTAGAACAGGGGTGCGCTTTAACCCGAGCACGTCTTTGAATATATCTTTTTCTGAAAGTATTTCATCTAATATTAATGGTTATAATATTGATACAAGATCTATTAGCAGAGATTACCTTGCATATGGTAACAAGCTATCAAAGGGCATACCTTTTTCTAATTGGTCTTTACGTGTAGGAGGTTTAGAAAAAATTAAGTTTATATCTCCTTATGTTAATTCTCTTTCTTTAGAGCATTCGTTTAGCGGAAAAGAGAATTTATCTTGGAAATTTAATGATGACAGTATTGGTGCAATTGATTTATTTAGTATCTCATCATTTGCAGATGATAATGATGATAATAGACAGTTTTCACGTACTTCTCGTAGTTTTACACCGCTCTTAGGTATTACCACTTCTTTCAAAAATGGTATATCAACAAATGTAAGAACTAATATTACTCATACTTTAGATGAGGTTGCAAATGGTCTAACTTATATTTCTGATAATAGTATATTAGCTAGTATCACCTATAATTTTTCTAAGGGGATTAGATTCTCATTGCCATTTACAGAAAAGAATGTATACTTAAAAAATAATATGAATATCACTTTAAATTTTGATATTAGTCAGAAAAAAGAAGAAGGATCAAAAGATAAAATTAATTTTGCTGAACAAAACTTTACCAATACAATGAAGAGCGTATTACGAGTGACTTACTCATTAACAGATGATGTTTCTGGTAGCTTATTTTATGAATATCGTGAAAATGATACTAGATTAACAGGGCGTAGAATTGATCGTGATTTTGGAGTGAACCTTAATGTGGCAATTAGAGGGTAAGATGAAAAAAATATTATTTTTAGTTTTATTTTTATTCAGCTGTAATACAGAAAAATCAAAACAGTCCCCCAATATTCCTGTTTTTGATTCTAATCAAGCATTTACATATCTAGAAAAACAATGTGAATTTGGTCCAAGGAATCCAGGTTCGAATGGAGCCATTGATTTCAGCAATTATTTAAACGATTTCTTAAGTGATTTATCAGAAAATCTTATTATCCAGGAATTTGTTTATACAGAGCCCATTACGAACACAGAAAGAGATGGTAAAAATTTTATTATTCAATTCAATCAAAAGGCAAACTATCGTCTTTTAATTGGCGCACATTGGGATACAAGGTCTTTATCGGATCAAGATGAGTCTTTAGATAAACAGAGTCTGCCAGTTCTCGGAGCAAATGATGGAGCAAGCGGTACAGCAGTTCTGATGGAATTATGCCAGATTCTTTCGGTTTATAATCCAGATATTGGTGTTGATGTTATATTTTTTGATGCTGAAGATGGCGGTATTGTAGGACAACCAGAAACCTTTGCTCTTGGGTCAAAATTTTTTGCTGAAAATCTTCCTATTCAAAAACCAGATTTTGGAATTATTGTGGACATGGTTGGAGATAAGAATCTGACTATACCTATTGAAAGAATCTCATATAGCATTGCTCCAGATAAGGTAAAAGAGATATGGAGTTTAGCAGAAGAACTATCATTGCCTGCCTTTAAAAAGAAAATTGAAAATGAAATTTATGATGATCATGTTCCTTTATGGGAATTAGCACAAATACCAGCAATTGATATTATTGATTTTCAATATCCAAATATGTTTTATAATTATTGGCATACTCAATATGACACCCCAAAGAATTGTTCACCACAAAGCTTAGGACAAGTCGGAACTTTATTAGTAAATTATATCTATGGCTCAACTCATCAATAGATTATTTATCCTTTTATTGTTAGCAATTTTTGCTTGTGGCGGCGGCGGAAGTTCTTCTCCGACCGATCCTGGCGATGGAACTGATCCTGGCGATGGAACTGATCCTTACGATTTTCCAAATGCAACCAATCTAGATCAACTAAATCAAATAGAAATAGTTACATGGAATATTCGAAATTTTCCTCAGCATAGTAGTTCAATTGATTATGTTAAAGCATTATTAGAAAAATGGAATGCTGATATTTATTTATTTCAAGAAGTAAGTGGCAGTAATGCGAAAAAAGCTGAATTAATCGAAATGTTAAATTCTATGACAAACTATTCATATGTTTTAGATGAAGAATCTGGAAATCTTGGATTTGCATTAGTTTATAAGACTGGAAATGTAACATTTGTATCTAAGAATGAATTGTGGTCAGATACACCAAACAGCAATGATGGAGATGGAGATTATAGTAACAATGCACAATACCAATTTGCTAGTAGACCTCCGATGGAAAGTTATATCACATGGACTGATGGAACTAAGTCAATGGATCTTTACGTGATAAATGTCCATTATAAATGTTGTGGAGATGATACATATGATAGCAATGATTCAGGAGATGAAACTACTAGAAGACATCATGCGAGCTTGCTATTAACTGATTATATTATTAACAACAGATCAACTGACAATGTTATTATTGCTGGCGATTTTAATAATGTAGGGGATCAATCTATTACTAATCCAACTATTAGTCCTTTTACTGATACTAGCATTGCTTCATCCCAAAGCTTTGTTATGATTGATGAAGATATTTTGACTGGTCCAAGTAGTGGATATTCATGGCAGGGTTGGACAAGCTCATATGCACCAGCACACTTTGATCACATAATAATTAATACACCTCTATTCCAATATGAAACAACAGCAACAATGGGTGTGATTGTTACTCCAGATGAAACTGGGACTGTTCCAAGCACTGTTGCTGATAGAATCTCAGATCATCAGCCAGTATTTTTATCATTTTATCCTTAATTAATATTTTGGTTAAGAATATCCAATTATTTTTTCTTTTTTTAGGAGCAAGCGCTTTATATGCGCAAGATTTTAGTAAGATTGATATTGATTTAGATAATCTGAATTTCAAAGAAACAATTATTCCACTTCAAAAATTAAATAACACTTTTCCAAAAAATATAGACGTTTTAGTGCGTTTATCGGCAGCACATCATTTCTTATCGGAAGAAGCGGATGAAAAAAAAGTAGAAAAATTGAATATGGACAAGGCGTTAGGATATATTGTTGAAGCTATGTCTATTGATTCTACTAATGCTCAAGTGCATAAATGGTATGCGGTTTCATACGGTAAAAGCGTTGAAAATCAAAATATAAGGACACAAATTGAAAGCTCTAAAATTATTGAGTTCCATTCTTTGCAAGCTATTGAACAACTTCCCAATGATCCTTTTTGTTATAACATAATGGGACAATGGCATTATCGTCTTGCTGATATTAGTTCATTATCACGTCGATTAGCTACAATCATATTTGAAGAACCACCTCAAGGTTCTTTTGAGATGGCAGAGTATTTTCTAAAGAAGAGTTTAGAATTAGAGCCTAATTATATTGGTACATATTACTGGCTAGGTAAAACTTATCAGAAGACTGGAAGAAAAGATGATGCATTACTTCTATTTAGAGAAGCTACTGATTTGGATAGGCCTTATAAGAGAGAAGAATTAATGTATAACGATATGATTAAACAATTAAAAAAGGAAAAATCTTAGAACATTTTTAGGTTTTTAACTTTTTTGTAATCTTTCGACATATTGAACATTTCTGGTATTCCATTTATTGGGGCATATTTTTCTAAATTATATTCAAAACTACCATCTTCATCACTAAAAACTGCTTTAACAAGAATGGCATTTTCATTCATACCCAATTCTGAAAAATTAATATCAAAACTTCCCCAGTTATCCTCAAATTTAACAATTCTTTCTTTCATAGTTTTTACAAGATCAGATTGTTCTTCTTTTGCAGTAACCCAAATGAACTGCTTGTTTTCACCATCATCTAGAGTAATTTTATATGATTCGAAACCATTGATCATTTCTGGAGTATCAGATACTATAGGATCGGAATCACCCTCATCCGATTCTTCATTTTCAGACTGATTATCAGTTTGCTCTTCTTCTGAAGAATTTTTTTCTGCTAAAAATTCTGAAAATGATTGTCTGGTAAAACGATTTTTCTTATAATTAATTTTTACAATAGTAGAATCTTCAAATGAAATCACAGTCCCATTCTCTATATCTCTACTCATAAGTCTTGCAAGACCCTTACCTTTAAATGAAAAACCCATTTTAGAGTAGTAAGAATTTTCAGAGAAGTAACTATAAGTAGAAGATTTCATAGATCCCATTTTAAACGATGCTATAGTGCTTTCTTTTGTTACAAAGCCAGATTGAGCAATAAGATTAGATGATAATAATAGAGAAAGAAATAAAGTAGATAATATAGTATTCAAATGGATTATAATTCAGTTTCTTGAACTGTTTTTTTTACTTCATTGAGAGTATTATCAAGTGCATCTTTTTCTTCATCATTTAAATCAAAAATTAGAATATTTTCTACACCATTAGCGCCAATTACAGTTGGAACACCAATGAAGTATCCATCTACTCCAAATTCACCTTCACACAATGATGCACAAGGGATTACTCTCTTTTTGTCTTTTACAAAACTTTCAATCATTTCTACTGCTGATTGTGCAGGAGCATAGAATGCAGATCCCTTACCAAAAAGCTTAACTAACTCTCCACCACCAAAGCGCGTTCTATCTTCAATTGCTTGTATTTTATCGGCATCTAATAACGATGTTAATGGAACACCACCTACAGTTGCTAATCGACTGACAGGAACCATAGTATCTCCATGTCCACCAAGAACCATACATGTGACATCTTGCGCAGAAAGATTGGTTGCCTCTGCAATAAATGATCTAAATCTAGCGCTATCAAGCGCGCCAGCCATACCGACTACTTTATTTTTAGCAAAACCAGATACTTTATAAAACGCATATACCATGGCGTCTAAAGGATTAGATACTACTATTACAAATGCATTAGGCGCATGTAGCTTAACTTGCTCTGCAACATTTGTCATGATATCTAAATTTTTCTTTAATAAATCTTCACGATCCATGCCTGGTTGTCTTGGAAATCCTGCAGTAATAACTACTACATCTGAATCCTTAATAGTAGCAAAATCTGATGAACCACTTAGTTTAGCATCATAGCCGTCATGTGGAAGAAGTTGGGATATATCTAAAGCCTTTCCTTTGATGAAGTTTTCAGCTTGAGGGATATCAATAATAACGATATCGCCTAATTCTTTTTGAGCAGAGAGTAGAGCAATGTTACCACCGACTTGCCCACCTCCGATTAGTGCTATTTTTGGTCTAGCCATTTTTAGTTTTGTTCGATGACGCTAACAAAGGTTGTATTACCTTTTTTGCTGAATTTTACTAATCCAGCTGATGTAGCAAACAAGGTATCATCATTTCCTCTTTTAACATTGCGTCCAGGATGTACTTTAGTACCTCTTTGTCTAATAATGATTCCTCCAGATAGGATTAATTGTCCATCAGACATTTTTACTCCTAATCTTTGTGCATTAGAGTCTCTTCCGTTTCTTGAGCTACCTTGTCCTTTTTTATGAGCCATGAGTTATTACCTTTTATTTTTTCTCTGTAGCAACTTTTTTCTTAGCTGCTGGTTTCTTTTTTGGCGCAGCTTTTTTAGTACTTTTTGCTGCTGTCTTTGCTTTAGATCCAGTAATTGACTGAATTTCAAGCATCGTTAAATCTTGACGGTGACCATTTTTTCTTTGATAACCTTTTCTTCTCTTTTTTTTAATAATAGTAACTTTATTAGCTCTTTTATGCTCAAGCACTTTTGCACTTACTTTATAAGGGTCTAATTCTTTAGGATTAAATATGTTAGTATTTTTATCTGATATTGCTTTCACATTATCAAACTTTAAAGTTTTGCCTACTGCAATATCTATCTTAGAATCTACTAAGAGAGTATCGCCTTTAGCGACTTTATATTGTTTTCCATATATTTCTACAATTGCAAACATAGCTTGGGAACTTAATAGCTAATTTATTGGTTATCAAGTACCTATTTCACGAGTGATATCTGTCGAATCTGACATCTTAGTAAATTTAAATTCATTTTTACCCATTGATATATCATCAATAACTTGCAGATATACAAAATTTTTCCACATTAGACTGATATAATCTCTCTTCTTTTCTTGTTTTAAGTAATGAGAGATTTCAGGGTTAAGATATAGTTTCAATCTAAGATCCTTCTTTTTTTGCTTATAATCGCGTAACCAATAGTCAATTCTTGTCAAAAGAGTATCTTTTGATATAATTCTACCATCTCCATTGCACGTATCACAGCATTCAGTCAAAGAATCAATAATGCTTAAACCTGTTCTCTCTCTTGTCATTTCAAGGACGCCAAACTCAGAAATTTCTGATACAGCGACTTTTGCCCTATCTTTTCTTAATTCTTTTTTCATTTGAGAATATACTTTTTTTCTATTTTCTGCTGAAACCATATCAATAAAATCAATTAAAATTAATCCTGATAAATGCCTTAATCTTAGCTGTATTGCTATTTCTTTCGCTGCTTCTAGATTGATTTGTAAAGAGTTCTCTTCGTGTCCTTTTTTTCCAACAAATTTTCCACTATTGACATCAACCACTACCATCGCTTCAGTTCTTTCTATAATCAGATATGCACCGCTTTTCAACCATGCTTTATTTCTTAATAGTTTAATCATAGAATTATCAATACCAGTTTCTTTGAATAAAGGATTTCTTTTACGATAATGTTCTAGAGTATCTCCAATATCAAGCGCATCGTCTTTAATCATTTTCTGTATTTTTTTATAATCGTCTTTAGAATCAACAACAATTTTTTCAACTTTATCGCTCATCAAATCTCTTAATACGCTTGATGTCATCTCTAAATCATTATAAATTAGAATCGGAGCTTCACTTTTTTCTGCTAATTTTATCAATCCATTATATTTTTCTTCTAGATTGATATAGTCATTTTGAATTTGTTTATCAGTCTTACCTTCAGCTACAGTACGAATAATGATTCCTAATCCATGTTTTTTCATATCAAACGCAATTTTTTTCAATCTTCTTCGCTCATAACGGTCCTGCATTTTTTTAGATACACCTACATACTTTGATTTAGGTATTAATACAATGAAACGACCTGCAATTGAAAGATTGGTAGTAATTCTAGCTCCCTTATTATCGAAAGGCTCTTTAATCACCTGAACGATAATTTCTTGCCCTGGAGATAACAAAACATTGATTTCTTTTGAATTTTTAGATTTAGGTTTGCGGTCTGCAATCAATTCTGGATCTGAAATTTCAGAGAATGGTAAGAATGCATTATTGCCTTCACCTATATTAACAAATGCAGCTTGCATTCCAGGAATTACATTTTCAACAACACCTTTATAGATGTTTCCTACAGTTCTTTCTTTTGATTCTTTATCAACATGGAGCTCAGCAAGTTTGCCATTTTCTTTGACAGCAATTCTTGTTTCTCCTACACCTTTGCTGATATAAATTTCTTTTTTCATAAAAGCCTTACTTTAATATTATAAACTAAATGCACATCATACGTGATGAACAGATAGTCATATAGTTTATGTTTTCTATGAAATAGAGGAGAGAATACTTAGGTATAAAAAAATTATTAGTTTAAAATTATAAAAATAAAAAATAGTTAGTTTTTAAATATCTACACCTCAATTTCATAAGTAATTTAGCGATTTTTAAATTTAAAATACATATAATCTGACAATTATGTTTAACGAGGAATTAATTGCAGGAAAAGTCGCAGCACGCAATGCTGGCAAGATTCTAATGAAGCATTTTTCTGCTTCTGATAAGAAGATTGAGTATAAAAGTTTAAATAACCCAGTAACTATTGCTGATCATGAAGCAGATCATTATCTGTCAGAGTTTATTGGAGGGGAATTCCCAAATGATGGCTGGCTGTCAGAAGAAACTGTAGATACAAAAGAACGATTAGAAAAATCTCGTGTATGGATTGTAGATCCCTTAGATGGAACAAAAGAATTTATTGAAGGTATCCCACACTTTTCTATCAGTATAGCATTAGTCGAAGATGGTCATCCTGTTATTGGAATTATTTATAACCCTTATACGGAAGAAATGTTCTATGCTGAAAAAGATAAAGGAGCATATCTCAATGGTTCAAATGTTAACATATCAATCAAAGAAAAATTGAGAGATTCCTCTATTGTTGTAAGTAGATCTGAGTATAGAAAAAAATTATGGGATGAATATAAGGAAGATTTTTCTACAATAGAACCTATTGGAAGTGTTGCATACAAACTAGGATTAGTTGGAGCCAATCAATATGATATTTTTTCAACAGTTGCACCAAAGAACGAATGGGATATTTGTGCAGGGGACTGTATTATAAAAGAGTCTGGTGGAGTATTTAAGACAATCAATGATAAGAATATTATTTATAATCAAAAGAAAACGCTTGTTACAGACCCTATAATTGCCACAAATTCTACATTATTTAATAGAGTTTCAGATCTACTATATTAAAGGAATAGATATACATAAATGAAATATATTGGTCCAGATTTTTGCAATATCACTTCTTTGTTGACAGATGAAGAGTTACTCATACAAAAAACGGCAAATCAGTTTGTTGAAAAAGAGTTCAATCCAATTGTAAATGAATATTATGATAAGGGATCGTTTCCTCTTGATTTAATTCCAAAAATGGGAGAACTAGGATTTTTTGGAGCAACACTACCTAAAGAGTTTGGTGGTAGTGAGATTAGTAGTACAGCTTATGGTCTAATCATGCATGAATTAGAGAAGGGAGATTCTGGTTTACGCTCTGTTTGTAGTGTGCAAGGAGGTCTTGTGATGTATCCTATTCATCAGTACGGTACAGATGAACAAAAAAAGAAATGGCTACCAAAATTAGCTGCTGGCACAGCTATCGGTTGTTTTGGATTGACAGAAGCTAATCATGGTTCAGATCCCGGAGGAATGCTGACAAAGGCAAAGAGAGATGGAGATGATTGGATTATTAATGGTTCAAAGATGTGGATTACTAATGGATCAATTGCAGATGTAGCAGTTGTTTGGGCAAAAGATGAAGAAGGTATAGTCAGAGGATTCTTAATAGAAAAAGGTACAAAAGGGTTTAGCAGTTCTGATATTCATGGGAAGATGAGTTTAAGAGCATCTATTACTTCAGAATTATTTATGAAAGATGTACGTGTTCCAGATAGCAATAGATTACCAGGCGTTGAAGGATTAAAAGGCCCTTTGTCTTGTTTAACACAGGCAAGATATTCCATCGCATGGGGAACAATTGGAGCTGCAGTAGACTGTTACGAAGTTGCACTAAATTATAGCAAGGAACGCAAGCAATTCTCTAAGCCAATTGCTGGCTTTCAATTAACACAAAAAAAATTAGCATACATGATTCAAGAAATCAGTAAAGCGCAATTATTAGCCATACAACTAGGTAAACTAAAGGACAATAATCAACTCGATTTTTCACATATTTCATTAGGTAAGAAAAATAATGTTGCTATTGCGCGAGATTGTGCGAGGTTAGCTAGAGAGATTCTTGGTGGAAATGGCATTATGGATGACTATTCAGTGATGAGGCATATGATGAATTTAGAAACAGTGTATACTTATGAAGGAACACATGAAATTCATACACTGATCATTGGACAAAAAATTACTGGTGAATCAGCTTTTGAATAATTAGATCTATTTCTTCAATTATTAATTTTAGCAATTTCTCTCTATTAATTTCTCTATTCAATTCTGAAAATAGTGATGTACTATTTACTTTTGCTTGAGAATCAAGCTTCTTAATATCAATAACTGAATTAACATTTATTCCCATACTAAGCGCTTGATATGGTTTATTATTTTCTCCGCTATTTTGGACATTGGATAAAAGCATACCAATAATTTTTTTATTATTCACATAAACATCATTTGGATACTTTATTTGCCCTTGAATATCATAAGTAGATAAGACATTTAACATTCCAATACAACATTGATCAATAAGATTCTGTTGAAAGTAATAGTCTTTTCCTAGGATTAAACTAAATGTTAAATCTTTATAAGGGGTTGAAATCCATTTTTTCCCATGGGTACCTTGACCACCAGTTTGATTGTCGGTGATCACTACCTTCTTAGAATTTTGAGCCTGATAATCTTTATTCAGAGCAATATCTAAAGTAGAATCCATTGATTCTCTATAGATAATAGAATCTAAACCACTTTTAATCCATTTTGTATTGAGAGATATGCTTTTATAGTCTAGCTGCAAGGATCTAGTTTTTTTCTCATCTGGAAAGTAGTGCCTGGCTGCAATACACCATTATTATCTTTAATCACATCAGAATTATCCATATAAATAACAACCCATGCTAATTCATCGTTATAGATTTTTTGAGCAAGACTCCATGCAGTATCACCTGATTGAATTGTATATTCAAAAAATTCTAATTCACAGTTCTTTGCTTGTTCTGAATCTCTCTTGAGTGATAAAAAATGGTAAGGATATATTCTATCTGGATTAGGACCAATTTCCTGTTTATTCCATTCATATATTTCCCTCCACATAGAAGAATCACCATATTCTCTAGCAGCAATCTTAATTAGATAGTCGCCTCTCTTAATCATATATGGTTCAAATACAGTTACTGGTAGCGGAGGAGACTCAGGTTCTTGAATAGTAAATGTTTCAACAGAAACTTCTTGTTGAGCCATTTCTTCTCCACTATCTGGTGTTTCTTTTACAGCTACTTCACTAACAACATTTGGTACAGTTCCTGAACAATTAATGATTAGTAAAGCACCTAATAGCACTAAAATTTTATTGTTTTTCATCTTCTTCCTCATCTTTCAATTTATATAATTAATATTATTAATTTTTTTTTATAATGTTCCTTATTTTTTTCAATTATTCAGAATATTCGCCAAATATTTTTTTCAAAGAATAAGTTATTTCTCCAAGCGTACATTGATTATCGCTACATTCAATAATATATGGCATTAGATTTTCACTGCTTCCTGCTTTGCTTTCAAGTAATGCAAGGGCGTTAGTGACATTTTTTTCATCTCGAGAAGATTTAAAATGATCAATAATAGTTTCCCTGTCATCTTCTTTAATTGTTTGCTTTTCTTTTTTATGAGCTACTTCTTTATTTCTAAATTTATTTACTCCTACTAAAATAGCTTTTTCACTATCCAAATCATTTTGAAATTTTATGGATGATTCTGAAATTTCATTTTGGATCTCTCCATTCTCAATCAGTTTTTTGACACCACCTTTTGATAACATTTCATCAATTTTCTTATTTACTTTTTCTACTATGTCTTTAGTCATACTATCTATTAAAGAACTATCTCCGATAGGATCAACAAATTCTGGTACTCCACTTTCATAGGCTATAATTTGCTGCATTCTTAGCGCTGATAGAGCATTTTCTTCAGATGGTAGATTCAATGCCTCATCTTTACTATTGGTATGGATTGACTGAGCACCTCCCAATACAGCAGCTAGACTTTGTAGCGTAGTTCTTACACTATTATTGTCAATTTGTTGTGCTGTAAGAGTAGATCCACCAGTTTGTACATGAAACCTACATAGCTGAGACTTAATATTATCTATATTAAAACGATCACGAACAATATGTGCCCATATTTGTCTTGCTGCTCTGAATTTTGCAATTTCCTCAAAAAAGTTCCTATGAGAATTAAAAAAGAATGATATTTGCCTTGTAAGCTGTTCAATATCAATCTTTTCTTTTTTAGCAGCATCTAAATAAGTAATAGCATTAGCAAATGTGAAAGCTAATTCTTGTATAGCCGTACTCCCAGATTCTCTTATATGATATCCCGATACAGATATGGAGTTCCAATTTGGTAAGTGTTCTTGGCAGTATTCGAATATATCAGTTGTCAATCTTAAGGATGATTTAATAGGGAATATATATGTTCCTCTTGCAATGTATTCTTTTAATATATCGTTTTGAAGAGTGCCTCTTAATTTTTTCAAAGAATAACCTCGTTTTTTAGCTAATGATATATAAAATGCTAATAATATAGGTGCTGTAGAATTGATAGTCATAGATAATGAAACTTTCTCTAGATTAATATTGTCAAATAAAGATTCCATATCTTCAGGAGTTGATATAGGAACTCCTGATTTTCCTATTTCTCCAAAAGCCATATCATCATTAGAGTCATATCCTATTTGTGTAGGAAGATCAAATGCTATTGATAGTCCAGTGACACCGCTATCTAATAGCGATAAATATCTTTTATTTGATTCAGATACAGAGGAAAAACCAGAATATTGTCTCATGGTCCACAATCTATTGCGGTACATATCTTTGTAAATACCTTTTGTAAATGGGAATTTCCCTATTTTTTTATTTGCCATGATTAAGCTAATTTAATTCTAAATTCAATATTCTAATTAATGATTTTTAGTTAAGATGTAACTATATGGAATATTCAACGATAGAAAAATTAAAGTACTGGTGGCATTATAAGGATTATTTCTCTAATCAGTCTAAAAAGTATGAATATTCTGGGAATCAAAAAAATTCTATACTAATTGTATTGCCAGATGGAGAAGTTGCTTTTGATTTAGCTGCCCTTTTTCTAGAAAAGATTAAATCCAATGATACTAGAATCCATTTTCTTGTCAAAGATGCGCTCATTAATTTTTATCCTCAAGAAATGAGTGAATCTACGTTGCTCTTTTCTTATAAGGATATCAATTCTCTTGGCATTCCAACAAGCGAATTTTTAGAAAAAATAAAAGATTTAAAATATGAAAATATGATTGATCTCAATATCAATTTTAGTCGTTTTTCTTCCTTCCTTTTAAGAGCTTGCAATTCAAAGGTAAGAATGGGTTTTAGTTATGATAATTCAAAAAAATATTATAATGTTATACTTGATACTAATTATCAAAGAGATTTAGAAGAAACATTTGTTATGATTCAACAGTTTATAAAAATATGAATAAAGATTTAAAAAATATTATTGTATCGAATCTAATATTATTAGACAAGCCAAGCTCTTTTCTTGATAATAATAAACCTTGGGATTTAATTCATAAGATTAGTGATTTATTATCAGATATTTCATCTTCTAATAGCGTAATTGATAATGTTGTTATTAATGAAGAGACTGGACCAGTAGTCATTGATAATACTGCAACAGTAGAACCTTTTACTGTGCTAAATGGACCTTTATTTCTGGGAAAAAATACATTAGTAAAATCTCATTCTACTATATCAAATTCTATTATTAATCACGACTGTAAAGTGAGCGGAGAAGTCCACTCTTGTATTTTTCAGCCATATTCTAATAAAGCGCATGAAGGATTTTTAGGGCATAGTTTTATTGGATCATGGGCCAATCTTGGTGCAGGGACCACTACTAGCAATCTCAAAAATAATTATTCATCTGTAAAAGTTAAATGGAGCGGAGAACTATTAGATACAGAATCGATATTTTTTGGCTCTATTATTGGTGAGCATGTTAAAACAGCAATTGGGACAACTCTCAATACCGGAACAGTGATTGAGATGGGTTGTAATATTGTTGCACAATCTTTTCCTCCAAGACATATTCCTGCCTTTTCATTATTCTACAAAGATAAGTTAATGAAAATCAAATTTGATGACTTTTGTGATACTGCAGAGAAAGCTATGAAAAGAAGGGATAAAACATTTTCTTCGTCTAAGAAAGAAGCCTTAAATAGTATTTACAAAAATTGTTGACTCCATAGATAACTAATAATACCTTCGTCCTTATATGAATGATTTTGATTTAAATAGAGTAGATGAAGTTATTAGCCCTTGTTGTGACGAAGAAATAAGAGCTTCAGACATTGGAACTAAGCTAAGATGTCCATTGTGTAAGGCGAATCTCAAACAAAGAATATACCTGCCATTCCTTGAGTACCTCATGGAGAATGGTCACGTAGAAAACTTAGATTTCTTTGATTTAGACTTATATAGTCAAGATAAAGAAACTTTAGATAGCGAGGATGAAGAATTGGATCTTGATAAGTATGAAGTAAAGAAAGATAGCTTGAATATATATGAAGATGATGCAAAATTTAATAATCCTACAGCACCATCAGAAACTTCTATTGATGAATCTGCAATATCAAGTGATTGGACCAAGTTTGCTACAGAAGATTCTGACTCCTAATAGAGATTTTTTACTTTACAATACCTCACCCTTACCATTAAATTGCTAGAACGAGTAAAAATTTTCAGGCTATAAAAATTTCGAAAGATTGAAAGACTTTCCCCCGCTTATCAACTTTCTTTTATAGCCTGTTTTTTTTGTCAAAATATTATTACCGACTATCTAGTCGGTTTTTTATTGTTTTTGTTAAAAAAATATTATTATATTGACCTTGAATTATGAAAATAGCAGTATTAACAAAGGCAATTCCAAGCTATGAATCTAGTATTCGAATAGATTCCACATCAAAATGGATTGATGAAGCAGTTGTAAACTTCGTAGTCAACGAAAGTGACTCATATGCTTTGGAAGAAGCATTACAAATTAAAGAAAAGCTAGATAATAGCAGTGAGGTTGTTGTGATAACAATGGGGTCTGAAGATAATACATCAAAAGTTCTTAAAGATGGCCTTGCTAAAGGTGCTGATCGAGCTATTTTTATTAAAAATGAAGATTCCAACACCGATCCATTAACAATTGCAAAATTATTTGCTGACAACATCAAAGATGAAAATTTTGATATCATTTTTTCTGGTTTACAATCAGATGATTTAGGATCTGGACAAACTGGAGTGCTTATTGGCGAAATGTTAGGTATGTCTACTGCAACTTTAGGCATTGAAACTGACATTCAAGAAAGTAAAATTAAAGTTAAGAGAGAGCTAGAGTCTGGATGGTTCCAATGGGTAACACTGCCTTTTCCAGCTAGCGTATCTATACAATCTGGTATTAATGAGCCACGATATCCTTCATTAAAAGGAATCATGGGTGCTAAACGCAAAGAATCAAAAGTAATCGTTGGACAACCTGGTTTACAAAAACAAAATTTTATTAATTTATTTATTCCTAAAAATGAGAAAGCTACAGAGAAAATTGAAGGTGATGTTGATGGAATAGTTGCAAAACTTATGGATGTATTAAAAAATAAACTAAGAGTAGTATCATGATTTTAGTTGTATTAGAAAATCAAAGAGGAAATATTCATGCTTTTAGTAGAGAAGCAGTAGCTGCCGGACAAAGCTTAGCATCTAAGTTAGGCATGGAATTATCTATTTTATGTATGGGTGAAAATGCTAGCTCACTCAAAGAACAAGCTAGCGAATACAAAGCAAAAGATTTAATCTTAGCAGAACATGATATGATTAATACATATTCTGCTGATGGATATTCAAAAGTGTTATCAGATGTTATTACAGATTTATCTCCTCAATATGTTATTATGGGACACTCTTATATGGTACGTGATTTCTTACCTAGAGTAAGTGCAAAATTAAATTTACCATTTGTGAGTGATATTATATCCGTTACTTATGATGGAGATACCCCGGCATTTGCGCGTCAAGTGTTTAATGCAAAACTTGCTACTAATATTGAGTCAGATGCAAGTAACAATACAACACTTCTTAGTTTTCAGTCTGCAGCATTTTCTAGTGATGATATAGAATTGGGAGGTTCTGATGCGGCATCTGTATTTGAAGTAAATCTTAACAATGAAGACATTAAGTCTATTAGCGAGCCAGAGTTTCAAGAGTCTTCTTCTGGTGTAGACTTAACTACAGCAGATTTAATCGTATCTGTTGGTAGAGGAATTGAAAGCGAGGATAACATCCCTATGGTCGAATCCTTAGCAGAAGCAATGGGGGCAGAAATAGCCTCATCGAGACCCGTAGTTGATATGGGCTGGTTGCCATCATACAGACAGATTGGAAGTTCAGGACAAGCTGTTTCACCTAAGCTATACTTCTCTGTAGGTATTTCTGGTGCTATTCAGCATGTAGTAGGTATGAAAGGCTCAAAAAATATTATTGCAATTAACAAAGATGAGGAAGCTCCTATTTTTGAAATTGCAGATTACGCTGTCATTGGCGATTTAATGGAAATTGTACCAAAATTGACAGAAGAACTTAAAAAGTAAGTAAATTCTATACCATATGGTATCCTTCTCTCTATTAGAGCAAATAGTATTAGTCCTATTTTTATCTTCTGGGCTATCTTTCTTTCTATATCAACTGCTTTTTCGATTAAAAATCGTTTTAAAAGGTAAATCTGACTTTAGCATTGATCAGTTACCTAATAGATTGAAAAGAGTATTTGATGAAGTAATTTTGCATAAGAAAGTAGCAAGCGGTGCAAGAAAATCTGCTGGAACAATGCATGCATTTGTTATGTACGGATTTATCTTTTTTGGATTAATTACCATTAATCATTTCTTGATGGCATTTGGATTTCATTTATTTAATGACACATTCCGCCTGTGGTATTTTAGATTATTTGGCGGCCCATGGGCTCTTCTATGTTCATTTGGTATTGTGGTTTTGGCTTACCGTAGGTTCGTTCTCAAACCAAAGGCTTTAGGCAAGTTTTCTGCAACATCCGGTGTAGTTGCTATTTTTATCGTTACTTTGATGACTACTTATCTCATTGATGAATTACATTTACTTAAGAGTCCGCTAGCATTTAAAGTGAATTGGTGGATACACTCAGGTGTAATTGGCGGTTTTTTATTTTTAATTCCTAAATCAAAACATATGCACCTAGTATTGTCGCCATTTAATATTTTTCTAAGACCATTTGAAATCCCTAACCATCCAGCTATACCAATAGATTTAGAAGCATCTGAAGAAGAGTTAGACAACCTATTATTGGATCTATCACGACTTAGCAAAGATCAAGCGCTCGATATTTTTACATGCGTTGAATGTGGTCGATGTACTGATGTATGTCCTGCAAATAGAGGAGGAGGAGTTTTGGATCCAAAATATCATTTTATATTGGATTTAAAGCAACCTATGTTGGAATCTGGTGATGTAAATGTTGTAAATAAAATTAATGTAGAAGCGGGATGGGAGTGCACAACATGTCAAGCATGTACAGAAGTATGTCCTGTTGGAAATCATGTAGAAAAAGCAGATGAAATTAGAAGTTTTCAAGTATTAGCTGAAGGAGATGTTCCTCAGGAGTATCAGAAACTATTACGCAATCTACAAGAAACAGGCAATACAGAAGGTGCATCCTCAAGTGAATTACTTCAGCAACTGCCAGTCTATACTAGCGATAAGGAGCTAGTTCTTTGGTTGGGTTGTTTTGCTAAACATGCTATGGATCCAAATTTTATAACTTCGGTGAAGAACTTTACAAAAATTCTAGATTCGGCTGGTGTAACATATGGAGTATTAAGCAATGAGCAGTGCTCTGGAGACCCTGCCAATAAGCTAGGAGACAAATTAACCTATCAATTGTTAATGGATCAAAATGTGAAAGAATTAAATAAGGTTAGAAATGTGACAACCATGTGTCCACATTGCGTAGTCAATCTTCAAAAAGAATATAGTAAGTATCATGAGATTAAATATGAAGTCAAGCATCATACGCAGGTGATTTCAGAATTATTAGAGCAAGGAAAAATTAATATTAATCCGGGATCTTTAGAAAAGGTAACTTATCATGATCCTTGCAATTTATCTCGAACTCTTGATGAGGTGAGTGCACCAAGAAATGCAATAAAAGCTGCTGCACCAGAATTTTTTGAACTAGATGAAAATGGAAAACAAACTCTATGTTGTGGTGCTGGAGGAGCGCTGTGGTGGAAGAAAGAAGGTGGTGAAGGACGTACTCACCTATTACGAGCAGAACAGGTGATTGAATCAAAGGCTGATACGGTTGTAACAGGATGTAATTTTTGTTATGGTATGATGAATCAAGGAGTTGGCCCACTTACTCCTTCTGGGCAAGAGCCTATCAAAGTAAAAGATGTAGCAGATATTGTAGCCGAAAATCTATCTTAAGTTGGCATATAAATTTTTTTTCCTTAAATTTCAAAATCAATGTAAACAATTTAGACTCGTCAATCATAAACAATAAGTTTCAGCTATATGGCCTTGTTACTTTGAGAGTTCTCATTGGTTGGCATTTTTTGTATGAAGGTGTTTCAAAAATACTCAATCCATATTGGTCTTCAGCTGCTTATTTATTGGATTCGAAATGGATATTTTCAGGATTGGCCGAAACCATTGCGTCTAATCCTACCTTATTGACAATATCAGATTTTGTGAATATGTGGGGCTTAACTTTAGTTGGCGTATCCCTTCTTTTAGGTTTATTTAGTCGCTATTCTGCTTTAGTAGGCATGGGATTTGTAATGTTATATTATCTTTTTGCACCTCCCTTTCTTGGTCTAGAATATTCCAGACCCGGAGAAGGCAGTTATATCATTGTAAATAAAAATTTAATTGAGGCCTGTGCTCTGTGGGTAATGTATACATTCCCTACTGGCCACATAATTGGTCTAGATCGATTATTCACCAAATCAAATTAGAGGAAATGTATTATGAGTGAAAATAATAAACAGCAAAGCAATGATTTGGACCGCCGAGAATTATTAAAAGGACTTGCAACTGTACCAGTATTTGGCCTGTTTCTTTCTCAAGTTTGGAGAAAAATACGCAGAGATAGATTAAAAAAATCAAATATCCTTTCTGGTTTGGTTCAAGAGAAGAAGTCGGCACCGGCTATCATCAAAGGTCTTTCAGATAGCAAACATTTAAATATTGGTATTATTGGTTATGGAGGTCGAGGTGGACACTTGGTTCGTGGTGCGGGGTTTGCTACTACGGGTTGGACTAATACCGTATCTGAGAATGCACGAAAAAATAAATTGGATAAACAATTTAAAACATTTATGGATCAAGAAGATTTGAATTGCTCACTTGTGGGAGTTTGTGATTTGTTTGATGTACGTGCAGAACAAGGTTTAGATGCTTCTCAAAATGAAGTGCGACCTGGCGGAAAACCGAAAAAAACTGCTACAAGATATCGCCATTATAAAGATCTTTTAGCCGATGATGACATTGATGCTGTAATCATTGCTACTCCAGATCATTGGCATTCCCGCATTACAATCGATGCTGCAAAAGCAGGGAAACATGTTTATTGTGAAAAAGGTTTAACGAGAACATTTGACGAAACAATCGAAGTTTACGATGCAGTAAAAGAGGCTGGAATTACATTTCAGCTTGGTCATCAAAATAGACAGGTAGAAGCTAATGAAAAAGCAAAAAAAATCGTTCAACAAGGCTTATTGGGTACAATAAACCTAGTGGAGTTAACTACAAACCGTAATTCTCCATGGGGAGCTTGGGTTTGGGATATTCACCCTAAAGGCAATGCTCAAACAATCGATTGGGATACCTTTCAAGAGCCAGCCCCCAATAAAATACCATTTGGTGAAGAAGCATTGAAACGATTCTTCCGTTGGCGTTGTTGGTTTGATTATGGTACTGGTCTTTCGGGTGATTTATTGTCACATGATTTTGATGCTATCAATCAAATTATGGATTTGGGAATTCCAAAATATTCATCTTCGACAGGAGGAATTTATTTTTATAAAGATGGACGCGATGTCCCAGATGTTTGGAATGCAACTTTTGAATATCCAGATAAAGATTTAACTGTTCTTTATAGTGCATCACTTTCGAGTAATGAAGCACGTGGGAATCGAATCATGGGCCACGATGCGACTATGCAAATGGGCGGTCAAAGTGGAGGTGGATCTGTGCATGGATTTATTGTAACAGCAGATTCTCAATCAACGCAATACAAAGAACGTATTGAGCAAGGTATTATCAATTCAAAATATCCAATTTATACCTATTCGCCTGGATCAAAGCAAATTGATGGTGTAACATCAGCAACTTCTAAATATTTTGCGAATAAAGGGCTATTATATACTTATAGAGAGGGAAAACGAGTTGACCCAACTCATCTTCATATTAAAGACTGGCTAGATTCAATTAGAAGCGGAGGACAGCCTAAATGTAATATTGAGGTAGCACTTCATGAAGGTGTTGCTTGTCATATGGCTACAGAATCATATTTAACTGGTCGAAGAATTGAATGGGATCCAGTCAATCGAAAATTGATTTAAACCAGATATTTTAAGGTGAATAAATGACCAAAAATTTTCGTTTAGGAACAATGATGTTTCTTCAATTTTTCGTTTGGGGGGGCTGGTATGTTACTGTTGGGAATTTTATGGTAGCTGAAGGTATGGGAACCATTACGCATTGGGCTTATTCAGTGAGTCCTCTTGCAGCTATTATATCTCCATTTTTTCTTGGTTTTGTTGCTGATCGTTATTTTAATGCCGAAAAAGTATTAGGAATTCTCCATGTTTTGAGCGGTTGTTTTCTGCTTTTAACACCTTTTTTCACATCTAAACCTATGATATTTATTCTAATGCTAGCTATGCACATGATTTGTTATATGCCAACTTTGGGACTTGCTAATTCTGTAGCCTTTCGCCATATTGATAATCAAGAAAAACAATTTCCCCTTATTCGCGTTTTTGGAACATTAGGTTGGATTGTTGTTGGTATTTTAGTAAGTAAGATTTTGAATGCAGATAATGATGCTACTCCATTTTATATTGCTGGGACTGCTGGAATATTTTTGGGTTTTTATAGTTTTAGTTTGCCTAAAACTCCTCCTCTATTAAGTAAAGATGCGCCTATTTCTTTTAGAGATATTATTGGTTTAAACGCTCTAAATAAACTGAAATCAAAATCATTTTTTGTATTTGCGTTATCTTCTTTTCTAATTTGTATTCCCCTAGCTGCATATTATAATTTTGCACCTATTTTTGTTTCTGATATGGGGATTGCAAGTCCAGCATTTAAAATGTCATTTGGACAAATGTCTGAAGTTCTTTTTATGTTAATCTTACCATTATTATTTGCTAGGTATGGAGTTAAATATATTCTATTAGGAGGAATGCTGGCCTGGGCTGTTCGATATGCTCTATTTGCAGTTTCTGCACCAACTGGGATTACATCATTGGTTTTTTTAGGTATAATCTTACATGGGATTTGCTATGATTTATTCTTTGTTGCAGGACAAATTTATGTTGATAAAAAATCAACAGCTGATATAAGAAGTCAAGCACAAGGATTTCTAGTTTTAATCACTTATGGATTGGGTATGTTTATTGGAGCACAAGTTGCTGGGTATGTTTATAATTTATTATTAAATGACCAAACAGTATTGTCTGTTCAAAGCTGGCAACAGTTTTGGTTGGTTTTTGCTCTTATGACCACTGTAGTGATTGTGTATTTCTTTATTGGATTTAAAGATAAGTTGAATTCTAAAGAGCAATTATAAAATGGAAAAAAATAGATTAGGTATTGGATTTATTGGAGGAGGCTTTATTACTCGCTTTCATATTCAATCTCTGGTTGGGGTACGAGATGCAGATGTAGTAGGTGTCATGTCTCGTACAAAAGCATCTGCTGAAGAATCAGCTACTCTGGCGCGGACGATTGGTGTAGGCAGTGATGCGAAAGCTTATGATTCCATTACTGATATGATTGCCGATCCTAATATCCATGCTTTGTGGGTATGTTCTCCAAATTTTGCAAGAGTTGAAACATTTGAAGAAATTGCCAATGCTATTTCATCTGGAAAAGGGGAACTAATCGGAGTGACCTGTGAAAAACCTTTAGGCAGAAATGTAGAAGAAGCAAAAAAAGTTTTAGAACTGACCCAAAGTGTAAATCTCCTAGATGGATATCTAGAAAATCAGATTTTTGCTCCTTCCATCACGCGAGGTAAAGAGATTGTTTGGGCTAGAGGTGCAGCAACCACTGGTCGACCTTACTTAGCACGTGCAGCCGAAGAGCATAGTGGTCCCCATATGCCATGGTTTTGGGAAGGATCATTACAAGGTGGTGGTGTTTTAAATGATATGATGTGCCATTCTGTTGAAGAAGCACGTTTTATGTTAACAGAGCCAGGAAAACCTCGTGATTCTATCACTCCAATCAGTATTAGTGCGCATACAGATTGTCTAAAATGGCAACGCCCTGAATATGTAAAAATCTTATCTGACAATAGTAATGGGAAAACTGACTATTCAAAACGTCCATCAGAAGATTTTGCCCGCTCATTAATTGAGTATCTAGATGAAGATAATAATAAACTCATTGTTGAAACTACCACATCTTGGTGTTTTGTAGGTGAAGGATTACGTCTCAGCATGGAACTATTTGGGCCAGAATATTCTATGTTTGTTAATACATTGGACCCAGATTTGAAGGTATTTTTTAGTCGAAAGGTGGCTGGTTCAGAAGGTGAAGATCTTGTTGAAAAACAGAATGCAGAATCCGGTGGTATGCCCGTGGTTAGTAACGAAGCGGAAGCATATGGCTATACAGCTGAAAATAGACATATGGTACAATCTTTTCTAAATGGTA
>DASCOP010000078.1:0-2288 GCA_036012065.1 Fidelibacterota bacterium | reverse complement strand
GCATTTCTGATTGTTTATAATCTTCAATATTTTCTTTGTATAGTTCAGTTAATTCTTGATCGGTAGGTCTGCCTGACATCATATTATCAAAGAAGTCTTTAGAAGCACCATCCAGAACTTTATCTGTAATATGTAGTATCTCAATTTTATAGTTTACAAATCGTTTTCTATAGCTATCTATAATATCTTGTTCTGAAGCAGAGGCACTGTTAACGACTAATTGTTGAAGTTTATAATTCGGGAGATATACATCTCTCATAAATTCTTCGATTGGACGCCAATCTAATTGTCCTGGACTAAGAATTGCATCCATATATTTCTCTAAGTCAAATCGTCCACCAGTTTGAAAAGCAGCACTACCTTGTAAGAATGCAGGAGGATTATTTTTAAGCTGATAAAGGACTTCTTCATCGCTGACTACAATATTATTTTCTTCGATTTGTTCTTGAATTAACAAATCTTGTATAATTCTTTCCCATACTACCGCTCTAATATACTCCCTATCTTCATCTGATATATCTTGTGTAGATTGAGATTGCAATCTGGTAATTTCAGCATTAACTAAACGATTAAAATCTTCATATAGAATAGGCTTGCCATTGAGCGATCCAATATGATTGCCATTTTGTTGCCCAAAGATGTCGCCAATACTAGCTCCACCTACAAGACCACCAATAGCCATACTTATAACAAAGAGAACTAAAATAGTCCACATCACTACTTGCATTCGACTGCGCATATTTGTAATAACACCCATAAGCATGGAATTTATATAAGCATGAATGCGAAAGCAAAACTATTTACATAAAGTATTTACGTGATTTTCTTTCAAAAACTCGCTATTATTGTTTTATGCATTTTTTATTAATAATATTATTCTTTACGCTTGGCATTTCTCAAGATAAGACAATTGAGCTAGAGAATATTTTTGGTAGAACCTTTAGTTCGTCAGGTATTGGCGGATTTGATTGGGTGAATGGAGAAGATGCTTATTATTTCTCTGAATCTGATTCAGAAGGAAAGCATTTTTATAAATATAGTATTGTTTCAGATGATACTACTAAAGCTTTTTCTATTACCCTTGAAACGTTGGATCGATTTAATACGACTTTTAGTAATGATCAAACAAAACTATTGCTTAAAACTAATAATGTTAGAATTTGGAGACATTCATCGTATGGAACTTATCATGTATATGATATTAATACTGGTAGCATTCAGCCGGTATCTGATCAGCCAGATAGTCTGCGTAATGTAAAATTTTCTCCAAACAATGAATATGTATCTTATGTAAGAAATGATAATAATCTCTATATATATTCATTAAAAACCCTTAAAGAATCTCAATTAACCTTCGATGGGAGTGATACAATTCTCAATGGTCATTTTGGTTGGGTTTATGAGGAAGAATTTGGTAGTTATGACGCATATAGATGGAGCCCAAATAGTCAATATATAGCATATTGCAGAGAAGATCAGTCCATGGTAAGGAAATATCCACTGATTGACTATCAAACCAAATATCCAACAGTTAAATATATATATTATCCTAAAGCAGGAGAAGATAATCCTGAAGTTTCAATTGGGTTGATAGATATTGTCAATCAACAATCTGATATTCGTACTTTACCACAAGACTCCTATTACATTCCTAATATACTGTGGCAAAGGAATAGCAATAATTTCTTTATTACTACGCTAAACAGAAAACAAAATGATTGGAAAATGTATAGACATGACATTGACACCAATCAAAATACGTTAGTATTAAATGATAAAAACGATACGTGGATTGATGCATTCGATTTTTTTGGAATGTCAGGTGTTTTTACTATTGACATACTAAATAATGGAGAGATTATTTGGATGTCTGAGCGTGATGGATTTAAACATATTTATAGAAGTCGAACAGACGGAAGATTTATTAATCAAATAACTAGAGGTAATTGGAAAGTCAATGGAATCAACGCTATTGATGAAGAAAATGAGATTATCTATTTTAATGCAAAAAAAGAATCTGAGATGGAAAATCATGTCTATTCTGTTAGATTTAATGGTTCAAGATTAAAAAGACTTACAAAAGAAGAAGGAAGCCATTCTGCTTCTTTTTCTCCAACAAAAAATTATTTTATTGATACTCATTCTAGTTTTACAAGAGCTCCTAAAACAGTCCTGAGATCAAATTCTGGAGCAATCAAAAGAACGTTAGCAAGTACAGATAAAAGTAAATTTGATGCTTATGGTTTTACATATCCTAGACATGTAAATATATTTACTGATGATGGTAT
>DASCOP010000077.1:0-9550 GCA_036012065.1 Fidelibacterota bacterium | reverse complement strand
CAAGATATTAATAATGAAATTTATATAGTTGAATTCTCTGGTAAAATATATAAAATTGAGCCTCATTATGAATGAAATAGCCGTTAATATTAAAAACTTGCATAAAAAATATGATGAATCTGTGTATGCTGTACAAGGTATTGATTTATCAATTAAGAAAGGTGAATTTTATGGCTTACTCGGACCAAATGGTGCAGGAAAATCTACTACAATTAATGCAATTACAAGCCTTGTAAAACCGACAGAAGGGAATATTAAAGTTTTTGACAAAGATATAATATCTGAATTTCGGTATGCAAGATTTCAAATTGGAATTGCTCCACAAGAAATTAGCAATGATTGGTTTTTCCCTGTAGAACAACTACTATATTTTCAAGCAGGTTTTTATGGTATCAAAAGAAAAGATGCTGAAGAACGCATTAACTTTATACTTCATAAAGTTGGCTTATATAGCCATAAAGATAAAAAAATGCGTCAATTATCTGGGGGAATGAAAAGACGTTTGCAAATTGCAAGAGCTTTAGTACATGATCCTGAAATCTTAATTCTTGATGAACCTACAGCAGGAGTTGATGTAGCATTAAGACATGATCTCTGGGATTTTTTACAAGAATTACATAAAGAAGGAAAAACAATTTTATTAACTACTCACTATATTGATGAAGCAGAATTATTATGTGAAAGAGTTGGCATTATCAATAGCGGCAAACTTATTGCCGAAGACTCTGTATCTAATCTTAAAGCATCCACCAACAAATCAAAACTAGAGGATGTGTTTTTAGCATTAACAGGGAGAAAGTTAGATGATTAAAAATTGGGTTGGATTTTATACACTTTCTTCAAGAGAGGTTTTGCGATTTTTTACTGTTTGGAAACAAACAATTATCCCTGGGATTATAACAACGCTCTTATATATTTTTGTATTTGGTGTAGCACTTGAAAGTCGTATAGACCCTATTGCTCCTGGAGTATCTTATAAAATGTATATTCTACCTGGATTATTGATGATGAATGTTATAACTAACTCTGTAGCTAATACGGCATCATCAATGTTGCAAATGAAACTACTACAAACACTTCCTGAACTGCTTATTACCCCACTTTCAAGTTTAGAATTATCAATCTCATTTATTATCGGTGGGGCTGTTCGTGGTTTTGTTAATGGGTTTCTTATTTTATTAATTTGTTTGATGGCAGGAATGAGTGTTCAAGATCCAATTTCAACTCTATTTATAATCCTGATTGTGTCCTGGTCTTTTTCTAGCCTTGGCCTTTTTATTGGACAGATGTCTGATTCATGGGACCAGCTGTCATTAATCCAAAATTTTGTTCTTACTCCTTTAAGTTTTTTAGGAGGAATTTTTTATTCTGTTAATGATTTGCCAGCTTGGGGTATGGCAATTAGCAAAGTTAATCCTGTCTTTTATACCATCAATGCTTTACGATACTCAACTCTGGGAATCTCTGACGCCCCATTTGTTGATTCAATGGCATTTATTATTACGTTTTGTGTTCTATTAACTATTCTTGCTGTGAAGACAATGGAGAGTGGGAAAAAAATAAGGTTTTAATTTTCAATTATATGGTATAAAATCAGGCATGCAAAAACAACAAAAGGCTATCCTATATTTAGAGGATGGCCTTTTTTTTAAAGGAAAAAGCCTTGGTGCATTAGGGGAGACTTCTGGTGAAGTATGTTTCAATACTGGAATGACAGGATACCAAGAAATTTTAACAGACCCTTCTTACGCAAAACAAATGATTGTTATGTGTAGTCCACATATTGGTAACTATGGGACTAATGAATCAGATGGAGAATCTTCCAAAGTATATGCTTCAGGCTTTATTGTTAAAAATGAAGCACTATCACCTTCTAATTGGAGATCTAGCAATTCATTAGATTCATTTCTGAGGTCTAATAAAGTTATTGGTATACAAGACATTGATACTCGAGCTCTTACTGTTCACATTAGAGACAATGGAGCAATGAGAGGAATTATTTCTACAAAAGATTTTGATATTAATAGCTTAAAAAATAAAATAAAAAAAGTGCCTTCAATGGAAGGTTTAGATTTAGCAAAAGAAGTTTCTAGAAAGAAAAAAACTATTTTATGTAATGAAAAAAATCCAAAATATAAAATCGCTGCCATTGATTACGGAATGAAAAGCAATATCTATGATATCTTATTAGAAAATCATGCTGAAGTTTCTATTTTCCCAGCTTCTGTTAACACCAAAGAAATCTTAGAGTATAATCCTGATGGCATTTTTCTATCAAATGGACCAGGAGACCCTTCTGCTGTTTCATATGGTATTAATACAGTTAAAGAATTGCTAGGCATCAAACCAATGTTTGGTATTTGTCTTGGGCATCAGATTTTAGCATTAGCATTAGATGCTACAACTTTTAAAATGAAGTTTGGTCATAGGGGTATTAATCAGCCGGTAAAAAATTTAATAACTAATAAGATTGAAATTACATCACAAAATCATGGATTTGCAGTAGATAGCGACTCATTACAGTCTAATATCACAGTAACACATACTCATTTAAATGATGATACCATTGCAGGCATTTCTTGTGAAGATATGCAAGCTTATTCTGTTCAATATCACCCAGAGGCTAGTCCAGGACCTCATGATTCAAGATATGTTTTTGATAAATTTTTTAAAATGATGGATTCAAATGCCTAAAAGAAAAGATATCAAAACAATTTTAGTAATTGGTGCAGGGCCAATTGTTATTGGTCAAGGTTGTGAATTTGATTATTCAGGCACACAAGCGATTAAGGCATTAAAAGAGGAAGGATATAAGGTTGTATTAATTAATTCTAACCCTGCTACGATTATGACCGATCCTAAATTTTCAGATAAAACCTATATTGAGCCTATCACAACACAGCATGTTGAAGCAATTATTAAAAAAGAAAAACCAGATGCTATTTTACCAACCGTAGGGGGTCAAACTGCATTAAATGTTGCAATAGATTTAGATGATAAGGGTATTTTAAAAAAATATAATGTAGAGTTAATTGGAGCAAATAAAAAAGCTATTGAAACTGCTGAAAGTAGAGAAAAATTTAAAGAAGCTATGCTAGAAATTGGCTTAGACTTGCCGTATGGCTATACGATTAAGTCTCTAGATGAAGGAAAAGATTTATTAAAAACAATTGCTTTGCCTGCTATCATTAGGCCTTCTTTTACTTTAGGAGGTTCAGGAGGATCTGTAGCATATAATGAAGAAGAATTTAAAGAATCTATAGTGAAAGGACTGAAAGAAAGTCCCACAGGGCAAGTCTTAGTTGAAGAGTACCTCATGGGTTGGAAAGAATATGAATTAGAATTAATACGCGACCCAAATGATAATGTTATTATTATTTGTTCTATAGAAAATATTGATCCAATGGGAATTCATACAGGAGATTCAATTACTGTTGCACCTGCAATGACCTTAACTGATAAAGAATTTCAAAATATGAGAAATGCAGCAATTCAATGTATAAGAAAAATTGGAGTTGATACAGGAGGATCTAATGTACAGTTTGCTGTAAATCCGAAAGATGGACGAATGGTAATTATTGAAATGAATCCAAGAGTAAGTCGCTCCTCTGCCCTAGCATCAAAAGCCACAGGATTTCCTATTGCAAAAATAGCAGCCAAATTAGCAGTGGGGTATTCATTAGATGAATTAAAAAATGATATCACAAATAAAACTTTAGCAGCATTTGAACCAACTATTGATTATATCGTCACTAAATTGCCAAGATTTGATTTTGAAAAATTTGCTTCTGCTTCAGGTAAGTTAGGTGTCCAAATGCAGTCTGTTGGTGAAGCAATGTCTATCGGTCGAACATTTAGAGAGTCATTTCAGAAAGCATTTCGATCATTAGAATTAAACCTACCGGGTCTCTCTGCGAAAGATCCAAGAAATGAAGATCCAGATATTAAACGTTATCGTTCATTAGATATTGCATCATTAAATGATGGGAGTGCTTTTAGAATGTTAAAAGTAAAAGAAGCAATTAAGCAAGAATTCACCATTGAGGAGATTCATAAAAATACAGGAATTGATCCATGGTTCTTACATGAGATCGCAGAGATTGTTTACTTAGAAAAAGAACATAATTCGATTAAAAATTTAGAATTACTAAAGAAAAATGGTTTTTCAGATATACAAATTGGTGCATTAACAAATAAGAGCCCCTCAGAAATTAGAAAACTAAGAATTAAGAAAAATATTATACCTGTCTATAAGGTTGTAGATACCTGTGCCGGTGAATTTGTAGCAGAAACTCCTTATTGCTATTCTACTTATGAACAAACTCATGATATTAAACCTCTTGAAGGGAAAAAAGTTATCATTTTAGGTGGAGGCCCAAATCGTATTGGTCAAGGAATTGAGTTTGACTATTGTTGCGTACAAGCCGTGTATGGTTTACGAGAAGCTGGCTATAAATCAATAATGGTAAATTGTAATCCAGAAACAGTTTCTACTGATTTTGATTTAGCTGACAGACTCTATTTTGAACCAATTACATTTGAAGATGTAATGAATATCATTGATTTTGAAAAGCCTGATGGTGTTTTAGTGCAATTTGGTGGACAAACACCTTTAAAAATTGCTAATCAACTTGAAGAAGCTGGCATAAAAATTTTTGGGACCTCTTCTGATAGTATCAATTTAGCAGAGGATAGAGAAGAATTTACTGATTTAGTCAATCGACTCAAGGTAACAGTTCCAAAGTATTGTATTGCAAAAAATTATGATGAGATTGTAGCATATTCTGAAAAAGCACAATTCCCTGTTTTGGTTCGACCGAGTTATGTATTAGGTGGCCGAGCGATGCAAATTGTTTATTCAAAGAAGCAGCTTGTGGATTATGTATTTAGATCTGCAGAAGCAACCAGTGATCACCCAATTTTAATTGATCAATTTATTGAAAATGCATTTGAATTTGATGTAGATGCGCTCTGTGATGGTAAAGATGTTTTTATTGCCGGTATTATGCAACATATTGAAGAGGCAGGAATCCATTCTGGAGACTCGTCTTGTGTATTACCTGCGCATAAAATTACTAACAAAGTGAAAAAAGAGATTATAGAGGTTACAACAAAACTGGCTAAAGCATTGAATGTCATAGGGTTAATTAATTTACAGTTTGCTGTTAAAGATGAAATAGTCTATGTGTTAGAAGTAAATCCTCGATCTAGTAGAACGGTGCCCTTTGTAAGTAAATATAGTAATATTTCATTAGCAAATATTGCAGCTCAGCTATCTGTAGGAAAAAAATTAAAAGACTTTAAATTAAAAAATATAAGACATAAACATGTTGCAGTAAAAAAAGCAGTACTACCATTTAAAAAATTTAAAAATGAAAAAGTTTTTTTAGGGCCAGAAATGAAATCTACAGGCGAAGTGATGGGAATTAATGATAACGTAGGCGTGGCATTTTTAAAAGCAATGGAATCTGATGGATATACTGTTCCTAAAAAAGGCACAGCATTTATTTCTATAAATAAGGCCGATAGAAGAGAAGCATTATATGCTGTTAGAGATTTAGTTGATATTGGATTTGATATTATTGCCACCGAAGGAACTGCGCAATATTTATCGAAACATGGCGTTTCTTGTAAAGAAATTTTTAAAGTCGGTGAAGGTAGACCTAATGTTGTTGACGAGATATTAAATGATAATGTTCAATTTGTAATTAACACCCCTACAGGGGCTAAAGCACGATATGATGAAGAATCCATTGGCAGAACATCTGTTATGAAAAATATTTTAACTATTACAACTATGCCAGGAGCAAGAGCTGCTATAGAAGCAATATCGCTTAGTGGAGAAGTACGAGTCAAAGCATTACAAGAGTATTTTAAATAATAATTATTTATAATCTTCTATATCTGGGCATACACAGAAAAAATTTCGATCTCCATATGCATTATCAATTCTTGATACATATGGCCAAAATTTATTTTCTCTAATTGATTCTTGCGGAAATACAGCTTTTTCTTTGCTATATGGACGATCCCAGTCCTCGCAAATATCTTGAATAGTATGAGGAGCATTTACAAGTACATTATTATCTTGAGACATTTTTCCAGTAGCGATTTCATCAATTTCTTTTTTAATATGAATCATTGCATCGCAGAATCTATCTAATTCATTTTTGGATTCGCTCTCAGTGGGTTCAATCATTAATGTTCCTGGAATTGGCCAAGACATTGTCGGTGCATGATATCCGTAATCCATAAGCCGTTTTGCAATATCTTCATTCGTAATACCTGCACTATTTTTGAATTCTCTACAATCAACAATAAATTCATGTGCATTTAATCCGGTTTCACCCCGATATAAGATTTGATAATCTTTTTCTAATTTTTTAGCCATATAATTTGCGTTTAAAATTGCTACTTGGGATGCTTTCAATAAACCTTTTCCAGCCATTAACTTCATGTAGATATATGAAATTAATAATATATTTGCGCTACCATAAGGGGAAGAAGATACAGAGTAGGAATAGTCTTTATCTGTAATGTGATGTTTAGGTAGATAGGGTTTTAATTTGTCATTGACGCATATAGGCCCCATTCCTGGTCCACCACCACCATGCGGGATACAGAATGTTTTATGTAAATTAATATGCATAACATCAGCGCCAAAGTGACCTGGTTTACATACTCCTACCATAGCATTTAAATTTGCGCCATCCATATATACCAATCCGCCATTATTATGAATTAAATCACAAATCTCATCTATATTATGTTCAAAAACTCCATGAGTAGAAGGATAGGTAACCATGAGCGAAGACAGGTTATTGCCTGCATCCTTTACTTTATTTTTTAAATCATCAAAATCAATATTACCACTATCATCACATTTTACAATCACCACTTTTAATCCCGCCATAATTGCACTTGCTGGGTTGGTTCCATGTGCAGATTCTGGGATAATACATACATTTCTATCGTCATCATTTTTTTTATGATATTCTTGGATGGTTAACAATCCAGCATATTCACCTTGCGCTCCAGAGTTTGGTTGGAATGATACTGCATCAAAACCAGTAACCTTATTAAGCATTATTTCGAATTCATCAATAATCGTTTTGTAGCCTTCTGTTTGGTTGGATGGTGCAAATGGATGTATCGTATTAAACTCAGGCCAACCTATAGGAATCATTTCTACTGTTGCATTTAATTTCATAGTACACGATCCCAATGGAATCATGCTATGGTTAAGAGAAAGGTCTCTTTTTTCTAGCTTATGAACATATCGCAACATCTCTGTTTCTGAATGAATGCCATTAAAAATAGAATGGTGTAGAGTTAAACCTTCCCTTGTTAGAGTACATGTGGGATTGGTAGCTGTAGAATTATTTTCTACTTTAAAAAGAGTAGCAATTTCTTCTGTCTCGTTAGCACAGGTTTTTTCATCTAATGATACGCCAATTAAATCTTGACAATGATACATAAAATTATACCCTTTACTTAACGCTCTTTTTTCCAAAGTTTTTTTATCAATTCCATTTAATTTAATTGATAAGGTATCAAAGTATGATTCATTATTTAATACAACCTCATGACCGTGTTCACTTAATTTTTTTGCAAGATTTTTGGTATGATTATGAATATTATTAGCAATATCTTTTAATTTTTTTGGACCATGAAAGATTGCATACATGCTCGACATAATTGCTAGTAATACTTGAGCTGTACATATATTTGAGGTAGCCTTTTCTCTTCTGATATGTTGTTCTCTTGTTTGTAGTGTTAGTCGATATGCCTGATTATTTTTTCTGTCTTTTGAGACCCCAACAATTCTTCCAGGAATGTCTCTTTTAAATTCTTCTGTAGTAGCCATGAAAGCTGCATGTGGTCCACCGTAACCTAAAGGCACTCCAAATCGTTGACTATTTCCAACTGCAACATCTGCACGATATGCACCAGGCGATTGAAATAATTGTAGACACATTAAATCAGTTGCAAAAATTATCTTACAGTCAGATTCATGAGCTTTATCAGAGATATTTTGATATGCTTCGGGGTTTGCAATTCTACCAAAACGATCAGGATATTGTACAATACAACCAAAAGCATCTTCATAATTAAAATTTTTATGTGATGTGATTTCAATTTCAATATCAAGAGGTTTTGCTCTGGAAACAATAACATCGATAGTTTGTTGAAAACAGTTTTCATCAATAAGAAATTTATTAGAATCTGATCTATTTTTTCTATAGAACATCAACATTGCTTCACTTGCTGCAGTCCCTTCATCTAGTAAAGAGGCATTAGCAATTGGTAATTCACAAATTTCTGAGATCATTGTTTGATAGTTAAGTAGTGCCTCTAATCTTCCTTGAGAAATCTCAGGTTGGTAAGGTGTATATTGTGTATACCATCCTGGATTTTCTAAAATATTTCTTAATACTACATTAGGCGTAATCGTATCATAATACCCTTGACCAATTAAAGAACGAAAGACT
This sequence comes from Fidelibacterota bacterium, assembly GCA_036012065.1. Classification (GTDB taxonomy): domain Bacteria; phylum Fidelibacterota; class Marinisomatia; order Marinisomatales; family Marinisomataceae; genus Marinisoma. The sequence goes on along the minus strand of DASCOP010000077.1, from coordinate 1,058 downwards.
TGGTTTTGTGATCCAATTTCTTTGACATAGCTTAAAATATCATTTTCAGAAAAATGTTTATTTTCAATAGAGTTATCATCAATATCCAAAATCTTATTTGGTACAATTTTTTCAAGAAGCTCATCAAGACTGTTACATTTAAGAGAAGAAAGCATTTCTTCTATCTCTGAAGAATTAGGGCCGATATGTTTGTTGTGAAACTCAGACATTAGAATTTTATTTTGTTTATTGAACTTAGTACCGACGGAAGGACTCGAACCTACAACCAAGGGCTTAAAAGGCCCCTGCTCTACCATTGAGCTACGTCGGCAAAACTAGGGATTAATTTAAGGCAATGAACTCAGATTTGGTAATGGAAAAAAAGAAATTTTTTAATTTTTTTTTTCAATTTTGCAATTAAAGTATTGACCAATTATATAAAATTCTATTACCTTACCATAGTCTTTAATTAGATATTGTACGCAAATACAAGCAATCGGAAAGGCTCTGAGGTTGGCGCTGACGGAGCCTTTTTTGTTTATAAAAAGTATTGTATCTTTCAACATATTTGACAATTGGGGGCGACCGGTTTCGACATTTTAGAAAGAAATTTTAAGTTGCATGTAGAGCTTAGTAACTCTTAAAACTTCTAGACCGTATTAAGTGCCGATTATGGCCAAATGGCTGTAGCTTAATTGCTATAACCCATCATCAGTAGGCGTTGCTCATCGCTATCTGAATGATGTCATAAAAATGAGATAGCTTATTTTTTTGCTTCAACTAAATAAGTGAACCCTTAGAAGATAGTCTTATATTCGTCTGTTCTTGAACCTTTATAAGGCAAAATTTGATCAAGTAACTAAACATGTAGATATTTACCTTTTCTCTATTATGGACGGGAGTTCGAATCTCCCCGCCTCCACAGAGAATTTATTTCATAATACGATCTGGAAAATCTGTAATAATACCATCAACACCTAATTGCATTGCTTTGCTTATGTGTTGTGGTTCATTAATTGTCCAGCTATATACTAATAATCCTAAAGAATGAATCTTATCAACTATTTCTTGGTTTAGTA
>DASCOP010000076.1:0-6264 GCA_036012065.1 Fidelibacterota bacterium | reverse complement strand
TCTTCAACTTCTTTTTTTGATTTGATACCAAGTTCTTTCTCTACTTCAATCTCAACCCAAAGTCCTTGACAATCGAAACCATTTTGATATCGTAGTTGATATCCATTCATAGATTTATATCGTTGGTAAAGATCTTTTAATGTTCTTCCCCAAGCATGATGAACTCCCATTGGATTATTGGCTGTAATAGGTCCATCAAGAAAACTCCATTTCTCGCCTTTAGAATTTTGATTAACTAGTTTTTGAAAGATTTTCTCTTTTTCCCAGAAATCAAGAATATCATGCTCATTGGATACAAAATCTATTTTTGGATTTTCTTTTCTTATGCTCATAGTGAATTAACTATGAACTTATAAGAAATGTTGAATTATTGCAATTTGATTAGAATTTATCTTCTAAGTGTTAAAAACCTAGAAGCATTACCGCGTTTGACTAAAAATAGAATTTTTTCATCCTTATCATATTTAGAAATCTCATTTTCAAACATATTAATATTAGATATTTTCTGTCTGCCTACTCTAGTAATTAAATCCCCTTCTTGCATACCTGACTTTTCTGCAATACTGTTTTCTTCAATGTCGGTAACGACAACCCCTTGAACATCAGAATTCATAGATCTTTGAATATCATATTTATCAATTAACTCATCTGTAACATCAAGAACAGATAATCCAAATTCATTGTAAGCACTATTAGCGCTTGTCATCTCACTGCCCAATCTTTCTTCAAGTATAACGGCAACATCTTTTGACTGACCATCTCGAAGAATTGTTAAGGTTATTTCTGAACCTGGACTAGCACTAGATACTAAATTTTTTAGTTCAGCACCATTTGTAATTTCTTTTCCTTCAAAATTAGTAATTACGTCTCCTGACTCTAAGCCAGATTTATCAGCAGGGCTGCCCTCAACAATATCACTGACTATAGTTCCTTTTCTAGATTTTAACTCCATTGTATCATAAAAATCTTCGTTAATATCTTGCATATAGATACCTAAAAAAGAACGTACAACATAACCTTTAGAAATAAGGTCACTCATTACCTTTGTAACTATGCTAGATGGAATAGCAAATCCTATACCTGCATTCGATCTTCCGCTACCTGAAGCAATTGCTGCATTAATTCCAATAAGTTCTCCGCTCATGTTGAGTAAGGCTCCTCCACTATTGCCTGGATTAATTGCTGCATCTGTTTGAATAAAATTTTGATAGGTATTACTGCCCCTCATTACATTATTTCTGCCTATCGCGCTAATAATTCCTGCTGTAACAGTATGGCTAAGAGACTCTGAGAAAGGACTTCCTATTGCCAGAACCCATTCTCCAACTCTCATACGTTCAGAATCGCCAATTGGGACCGCTTTAATGTTATCTGCATCAATCTGTAGTATCGCCAAATCAGTGCCTTTGTCTAAACCTATAACCGTCGCTTCAAATACTCGTTTGTCCATCAATTCTACCATAATTTGATCTACAGGTTTTTCATTTCTTTCATCAAAAATTACATGATGATTTGTCACAATATAAGCATTGTCTTCATCGACAATAACTCCTGAGCCTAGTGATTTGCTTTCAAATTCTTCAGGAAGAGATCTTCCCCAGTATCTATAGAAATTTTGCACATCTTCATCCATTGTTATTGTATTGGTAGTAGTAATGGTAACTACTGATTCATTCACATTTTCAGCAATATCAGCAAACGAGTTGCTAAACTGTTTAAACATCGATCCTTGACAAAACAAAGATGATGATGCAATTAGTATTATAAATAGTCTTTTCATATTTCTCTTATTTAAATGGAAGCACCTGCAATAAGTTCCATATTTAGTTTAATCCTTTTTCTAAGAAGGCCTTGAACTGTTCTATATCTCTAGTCATCCCAGGGAATTCATCAATAACTAGATCATTTTTATCTAATATAACATAATAAGGTAATGCCGCTGTTTTAAATCGACTAATCTGATAATCTCTTTTCTCAAGATAATTATCTCCCGCATCGGTATATAAGCTAACTAAAATAAATTGTGACATTATATCTTCTACAGATTGCTCTGCAAAAACATTTGTTTCCATCCAACGACAATTAGTGCATGTAACCCCAGTAAAATCAATAAATATTTTTTTATCCTCTTCATTTGCTATAATAAAAGCATTATCAAGAGAATGAATCCAGTTTAAATTTGATTTCATTTTTTTAGGTGGAAGATAAGATTCGATAGTACCGTTAATATTATATCCAAAATTTCCTGATAATAAATAGAATGATAGGGATAAGAATAAAATTGACAGCAAACTTCTCTGATAAGAGAATGCTACTTTAGAATCATTTTTAAATCGAATATATCCTAAAATATAGACAGCACATAAGGCCATAATAATTGCCCAACAAGTAAGCACTACCTCATAAGTAAATATATCCCACTGCCATACTAAATCTGTATTGCTAATGAATTTAAACGCTGCTGCTATTTCTAAGAATCCCATAGTCACTTTTACAGAGTTTAACCAACCCCCTGATTGAGGCATCTTTGTTAAGTAGTGTGGAAAAAGAGCTAAAAAGAAAAAAGGAGATGCAAAGGCTAGACTAAATATTAACATACCAATAATAGGCCAAAACCATTGTCCTTGTGATGCTGCAACTAGTATTAGACCCATAAATGCCACTGTACATGTGAAAGAAGTAAGAGTAAAAGTTAAAGCCATAAACAATATGCCTGCATACCCTTCAGAATTCTCTCGTTGCAATGAAAAACGTTTCAATGATTGAGGAAGCTCAATTTCATAAAAACCAAAAAGCGAAAAAGCAAAATAGATGAACAGAAAAGCAATAAATAGATTTACATAAGGATTAGAAGCCAGTTGCGTTGCTCCTGAAGCACCAAGAAAAATAGCTAATAACATTCCAAGTAACGTAAATGTCATGACAATCCCAAGCATATAAACAAGAGCACCTTTAACTGGTGAAGTATTTTTATCTTCACCTCTCTTTAAGAAAAAAGAAATTGTAATAGGTATCATAGGAAAAACACAAGGAGTTAAGAGAGCTAAAAATCCCATACTTAGTGCCAGCAAAAGAAAGGATCCTATTTTATTGTCAGCAATATCTAATATAGAATCTTTAGAGAAATCAAACTTATCAGTCTTAAAATCTTCTCTTATGGTTCCACTTTGTAAAGTAAATGAGACATTATCACTATATTCATTTGGCGGATAACATAAGTTACCTGTACATACTTGATATTCTACTGTTACATCAAATGAGTACACTCCATTAGATAAATTCTTATCTATAACAATAGGAACTCTAAATATAGGGTTCCCTTCATGATACTTTGTAATATTATCAAACCCTTCATCGTATGTAACAATGGGGTCTGGCTCAATGATTCTCCCTGTCTTAACAATTTGATCTGATTTAACTTGAATGACTGTGGGCTTAGGCCCTTCAGGAACATCATAGATAGCATAAATATGCCATTCATCTTCAATATTGGCTTGAACTTCTAGTACAACCACTTCACCCTGGTTTGCACTGTCTATATTGAATTTAAATTCTGCAGGATCACTAAATTGACCAAACAAAATAGAAAAATAGGCTAATATTGGAATTATTTTTTTCATCAAAGAATTTAGAAAGGTAATCTTTTCTTTAGCTTGGTCCAAAAACTTTCTTTAACAGGTTCTGTCTCCTTATCTATCATAGAGTCTAATTTGTTTAATAATTGCTCCATTTCAGATTCTGCTGCATTATATCCGTTATCAATAAACTCCTCGGTACGATCAAAAGCAGACCAATGTACATTTTCATGTTTAGGATTAATAACAAAATCAGATTGATTGAGTAAATAAGAGTTTAGATGTAGTGTAGATATATCTCGAGATCGATTAATAATCTCAAAAATGTTGTTAGGTTCATCATCTGTTTTAAATGCTTTGCTAATATTGATTGCAATAATGAAATCACATTCACCGACTAAAGGAGGAACAGGTGTTGGGAAAACAATTCCACCATCAAGAAGCATTCTATCATCTATATATGTTGGTTCTACAAAACCAGGTATGGATGAACTTTTAACAACTGCATCAACCACACTACCAGATTTATAGACCATAGGTCTTCCTGAAATCAAGTCAGTAGCAGAAACTATCAGAGGTATTTTTAAGTCTTTGAACTGATTATGTGAAAATAGATTAATTGCAGCTTTTGACAATCTTTCAGTTTTGACAATTGATTTTCTATTAGAGCTTACCATCAATATATATTGATTCTTGATCTGTTTAAATATTTGAGAAAAAACTGAATCATCTTTCTCGTTATTAGAGATATATCTAAAACCTAAGTCTTTAAAATCTTCGCCATTGACATGTTCAGTGTATTTGTTCTCTACAACACTAGCATCGGCATGAGAAGCATACATGGCTCCAATCATTGACCCTGCGCTCGTTCCAGATATAATGTCTGGTATTATTCCATGACGTTCTAAAGATTTTAATATACCTATATGACAAGCGCCTCTTGCACCACCACCACCAAGGGCTAAACCAATTTTTAGATTTTTATACATTGCTCCCCGGCTTAATTGCTGGCACATCTTTAAGATTTTCTGGAATATTATCTTTATCAAAAATCTTAGCAGTTTGCTTTGTAATTGCAAAAAAGTTATCATGCAGATGAACAGGCGTAATACTTCTATCAACAATAATTCCGATACCGACAATTACACCCTTGTGTGCATTAATTAGCTCTGAAACTTCTCTTATTGAACCTCCAGTGCTAAGCACATCTTCAATGATAAGAATTTTTTCTCCAGCATTTATTTCGAAACCTCTTCTTAGCTGCATTTTACCATCTACTCGCTCTGAAAAGATTGTTCTTTGATTTAATTGCCTTCCCACTTCTGTTCCTAGAACAATACCTCCAATTGCTGGCGATATTACCTTATCAATAGATAGATCTGAAAAATGGGATGATAAAATATCTGAAAATAAAGACAAATATTTAGGATATTGCAATACTTTTGCACACTGAAAATAAGCATCGCTATGCATTCCAGATGATAATACAAAATGACCATACATCAGCGCTTCAGTTTCTTCAAAAATCTTTATATAGTCTTTATCGTTCAAAATGTAGCCTCATTTGATTACAGAGATCTTGTGCAGCATTATGAATGCTATCAGAATCATGATCTCCAGCAAAAATAATGGATCTAGAAACATTAATTAAGGTTGATTCTGTATGATTATTATTAATCTGGATGACATCTTTCAAACTACCTCCCTGTGCTCCGATACCTGGAATAAGAAATGGCAGATTATTTGTTTTTCTTACTTCATTCATTTTTTCAGTATCTGTAGCTCCAACAACTAAGCCAATATTTTCATATTGATTCATACTCTCTGACAAACTCACAACTTTATCAAAAATAGTATCTTGAATATAGCTAGCAGATGTATTCGACGTTCTACATAAAACATAAACACCCTTATTTTGATCAGAACAGAATGGCTCAATAGCTTCTTGTCCCATATATGGATTTACAGTAATAGCATCACAATTCAAATACTTAAAAAAAGCGTTAGCATAATGCTTTGCTGTGTTACCAATATCGCCTCTTTTAGCATCGGCAATAATAATATGACTATCTCCAATCTCTTTGACCAATTCTTCGAGCCATAAAAAACCTTTTGATCCCCATTCTTCAAAAAAAGCAAGATTTGGCTTATATGCCGCTGCAACATCTCTTGTGGATGCTACGACTTTGAATGAATAATCTTTAAGCTCTTCGATGGTCACATTATCGTCGAAATACTTCCTGTCAATATCAATACCAACACAGAGATTTGAATTCTTTTCTTTTATGGTGTTATGTAGTTTTTCTTTAAACGATATCACGGAAGAAATTTAACTTAATTAATACTATCAAACAAATGCCTTCACACTAGATTGAAAAATTTTTAATATTCAACACAATGGATCAATCTAATAATTCTTCGAAAACAAAAATCATTGCATCAACAAATGTATTTCAAATTGAAAAAATTGAAGAAGTAGGAAAAGCAGACTATCCTCAACTTATAGAAATATCATTGCATCTAGCAAAAGAATATGGAAGACAAGCTGTCTTGACAAAAGATACCATTCAGAAATATTTCAATACCGATAAATCATTACCATTTATTGCAAGATATAAAGATGAGATCATTGGATATATTATTGGTATCCCATTGGAAGAGTTACGTCAAGAATCATGGGCTGTAAATG
>DASCOP010000075.1:0-2080 GCA_036012065.1 Fidelibacterota bacterium | reverse complement strand
CACCATTATTATTGATCCTGGGCATGGCGGAAAAGATCCCGGTGCAATTGGCTATAGAGGAACCAAAGAAAAAGACGTTACTCTTGATGTTGCAAAGCGTTTAGCTAAGAAAATTGAAAGAAATATGAAAATCAACACCATTTTAACTCGAGATGAAGATACTTTCATGGGGTTAAGAGAGAGATCAAAGCTTGCCAACACACAAAATGGAAAGTTATTTATAAGTATTCATGCTAATTCTGCGGAAGATCAGCGAGCCCAAGGATTTGAAACTTATATGATTGGTGCCAACAAGAATGCAGCTGCAGTTAGGACTGCTGCCAGAGAGAATGCAGTGCTTGCTCTGGAAGGAGGCAATGTTCAAACATTAACAGATGAAGATCTAATTAAGGCAACCATTGCTCAAGCTTCTTTTGCCAGTGGGAGTGAAAGATTTGCCGCATTAGTTCAAGAAGAAATGAATAAAAGGCTTCAAAGTAGAGATAGGGGCGTAAAACAAGCTGGGTTCTATGTGTTAGCATACACATCTATGCCCAATGTTTTGATTGAATTGGGATATATATCCAATCCTTCAGAAGAAAAAAAATTAAGAAGCTCACAGTATAAAGACGCTTTGGCAACTTCAATTTATAGGGCAATAGAAAAGTATCAAAACACTCTAGACACCAATTAATATGATTGACCCAGTTTTAGAGTTTTTATATAGCCTACATAATCGTGGAATTAAACTTGGATTAAAAAACATAGAAAGTTTTTTAGAAACCTGTGATAACCCACATCATAAAATTCAAACTATTCATTTAGCTGGGACCAACGGGAAAGGTTCTACGTCATCAATTATTTCAAAAATTTTACAAGAAAACGGCTACAAAGTTGGTCTGTATACATCGCCTCATCTCATAAGATTTAATGAAAGAATTAGAATAAATGGAAAGCCAATATCTGATGTAGCAATTATAGAATTTATTCAAAAACATAAACAAACCTTGCTTGATAGTTCCATTACATTTTTTGAAGCAACCACTGCCCTAGCCTTTGATTATTTTTCGCAAAAAAATGTAGATATTGCTATTATTGAAACCGGTCTTGGTGGTAGGCTTGACTCTACAAACGTTCTATCTCCTGTTCAGACCATTATTACTGAAATACATTATGATCATACACATATTTTAGGAAACTCTATTGAAGAGATCACAGCAGAAAAATGTGGAATTCTTAAAGATAGCATACCATCTATTACTATCAATTCAGATAAGCGCGTTTTGAATATTATTCAAGAACATGCTAGCGCTAAAAACGTTCAAGTATCTTTTATTCAAAAAAAAGATATTATAATTAATAACCATTCACCACAATCAATATCTTTTGATTATAAAAATAAAAATTTTTCTTTACCACAGGGAGGTTCATACCAAGCACAAAATGCTGTTTTAGCGATTAAGGCATGTAAAGATTTTTCTCCTTCAATTACAGATCAAACTATCCAGATGGGCTTAGACCACTGGTCTTGGCCGGGCAGAATGCAGCTGATGAAAGAAGATTTCTTTTATGATGTAGCACACAATAAAAACGGAATAGGAATATTAGTAGAAGATTTGTGCCAACTCTATAAGAAAAAACCAATAGGCGTTGTAGTATTAAAAAAAGACAAGATTAATCCAAAACTAGTAGAAATTTTTGATAAATCTTTTGATAAGATCATTATTTCTACTATTTCTTCTAAAGATATCCTAAATAAGAAAGAAATAGAAGAGAGTCCATTGCTAGAAAAATTTGAATTTATAGAAAATTTAAACGATGCTCTCAACGTTATAGACAAAATGAATTATAAGGGCGGAAAGGTTGTTTTCGGGAGTCATTATATTGCAAAAGACGTATATAATTTTTTTGATTTTTTCTTTGACAATGGCATGATATGATGTAATTTGCGGTTCAAGGTGTTTCCCCCCTAGAAGTACATTTCACAATTAACAGAGGAACTAATGAAATTAAACGATTTAAAAGAAAAAAAATTAAGCGATTTAAAAGAAATTGCAAAAACAATGGGCATAGAGAAGATTTCTTCTATGTCAAAGGACGA
>DASCOP010000074.1:0-12315 GCA_036012065.1 Fidelibacterota bacterium | reverse complement strand
CAAAGCACCTGAAAAAATTGTAAATCATGAAAAAAGTAAATTAGATGATTTTATTATTGAAAGAGAAAGAATAATTGCCAATATTGAGATGTTAAAATGAAAAAATTATTAATAGCATTATTTGCAATAAATATTCTTCTTGCTCAAGAAATAGAATCAGTTGAGAATAATAGGACTTTAACTATATATAAAGATAGTTTTGCTATTATAAAAGAACCAATTTTGTGGAACTTGAATGATGGGAAAAATATTACATCTTTTAACAATCTTTCTCCAAATATCATACTTGATTCACCTTTTTTAAACATTGAAGGCGTAGAAGTAAAATCGCAAACACTAAATAAAAACTTTTATTCTACGGATGCTTATCTGAAAAAAAATATCGGATCATTAGTGGAGGTTAAACCAATAAATGATTCATCAGTTCAAGGGGCTTTATTAGATTATAATTCTTCTGCTGTATCTATTAATACAAATAAAGGACTTATTATTTTTCAACGATCTAGAGTTGAATATATTGCACTCAAATCATCACAAGTTCAAAATAAATTTACTCCACAGATTTCATGGGAAATTTTTTCTGAAGGGCTAGATAATATTACAGCAGAATTGACCTATTTAACTTCAGGATTTAGCTGGAAACCTATCTATAAATTACAACTAAGTAACTCGGATGCTACTGCAGCCTTAAGTATTAGTGCTGAAGTAGTAAATAATTCCAATATGAACCTTTTAGGGGTTGATATAAAAGTTGTAGAAGGTTTAGTTCCTGTAGGCAGTAATAAAAGATCTCAAAATATGAGTATGGTTGCTTCTCGAGGAGACATGTCTGATAAAACATCCACATTAGGAGATTTTTATATTTTTAATTTGGGTAGCAACTTGAATTTAAAAGCTTTAGAGACTATCCAGTTTCCTTTGCTAGATGAATTATCCATAGATTATGAGAAAAAATATATATTTGAAAATGCTGAACAAGATCAAAAAGATGAACCATTAAGTATTGAAATTTCATTTGAAAATTCTAAAGAAAATAATCTAGAGCTACCATTACCTTCTGGTGTTATATATCTTTATGAAAAAGATATAGATGGCGCTTTATCTTTTATTGGCAAGAATAATTTATCCGCATTATATAAAGGCGGTAGTGCTGTATTAGACGCAGGAAAAGCATTTGATATCATAGGTAAACGTCGAATTCTAAATTTTGATCGTCAAAATAATAGCGAAGAATCAACTATATCAATTCAAATCATTAACACTTCTAATGCATCTATAAAAGTTAAAGCAATTGAGAAGATTTTTGGAAATTGGGTTATTAAAGAATCTTCAAGCATGTATATAAAAGAAGATGCATCTACTATTTATTTCCCACTAGAAATTGAGCCTGATAGTTCAGAACTTATTACCTATACCTATAGAAAAGAATGGAAGTAATGTCCATTTATGGAATTCAATAATCCTTCTAATTTATTAGAAACTCCTATTCAATATATTAAGGGTGTTGGCCCAAGAAGAGCTAAAGTTTTAGAGTCTCTTGATATTCTTACAATAAAGGATTTATTATATTATTTCCCAAGAAAATATCTAGATAGAACATCGCTTCAGGTCATCGGTGATATTAAAATAGATAATGAAGTGAATATCATAGGAAGAGTAAAGTCAGTCAACTTAAGGAAAATGAAACGTGGCAATTTTTTAACTGCTACGCTTGCAGATCATACTGGGTCTATTCGATTAATGTGGTTCAATGGATCAGACTATATATATCAATCTTTAAAAGAGGGAGATTTACTAGCTGTGCATGGCAAGGTTGCTGATTACAAAGGGAATCTACAGATTGTACATCCTGAATATGATAAATTAAATGCAAACGAGATATCCCTTAGTACTGGGTTCGTTATTCCAGTGTATCCTTTGACAGAAGATTTAAAGAAATCTGGTCTTGATAATCGAAACTTAAGAAAGATTATACGTCTTGCACTAGACTCTGTTAATAGTATTGAGGATCATTTTACAGAAGAACAGCAAGATGATTTTAAAATTTGTTCTTTAGACTCTGCATTGAGGAATATTCATTTTACAAAGAAAGTTGATAAGCTCAAGGAATCAATTCACAGGCTTAAGTTTGATGAACATTTTTTCTTACAAATTCTTTTGGCATTACGAAAAAAGAAAATAAAAGAGAATCGTTCTGAGCCTCTCAGTTTCAAAACAAAAAATTATAATCAGATATTAAAAAACTTAAGTTTTGAACTAACCAATAGTCAGAAACAAGTTCTTAGAGAAATTATTGATGACTTTTTATCAGAAAATCCTATGAATCGCATGATACAAGGAGATGTTGGTTGTGGAAAAACAATTGTTTCAATTTTAGCATCTTCTGTTGTCGTCGAAAATGGTTATCAGGTTGCAATAATGGCACCTACTGATTTATTAGCAAAACAATTATACAGAAACTTTAAAACAGAGTATGAAAAAATTGGAATTGAATGTTCATTATTGGTTGGTAGCTTGAAAAGCAAACAAAAAAAAGAAATTTTAGAATCAATTAAACAAGGTAAATCAAAAATTGTTGTTGGTACACATGCATTATTCCAGAAAGATGTTATCTTTAAGAATTTGGGATTATCAATTATAGATGAACAACATAGATTTGGAGTTAATCAAAGACAACTGCTCTTAAAAAAATCTAGCGTACCTAATTTAATGGCAATGACTGCAACCCCTATTCCAAGAACGTTGGCAATAACATACAACGGAGATATGGATTTATCTCTTATCGATGAATTACCAAAAAATAGACCCGATATTTTCACTTCTCATATTGAAAAAAATAATTTAGATACTGCTTATAATTTTATTCGTGAAAAAATAGGAATAGGAGGACAAGCAATCGTTGTATATCCTCTAATTGAAGAAACTGAAAAGCAAGATCTCGATGCAGCATCTGAATCCTATGAAATGTTGAAGCAAAACATTTTTCCTGACTTAAATGTTGCATTAATGCATGGAAAATTAGATGCTGATAAGAAAAATGAAGTAATGCAACAATTTATGAGTCATGAAATTGATATTCTAGTTTCTACTACAGTTGTAGAAGTCGGTATTGATAATCCAAATGCATCTGTTATATTAATTAATAATTGTGAGCGTTTTGGTCTAAGTCAATTACATCAATTACGAGGAAGAGTAGGTAGAGGAGAATTAACAAGTTATTGTATACTATGTAGTGATAGCGAGTCTCCTAATACGAAACAACGACTAAACATATTGACTAAAAGTAGAAATGGTTTTGAGATAGCTGATGAAGACTTAAAGTTAAGAGGTCCAGGAGAATTCTTTGGCCAAAGACAAAGTGGCTTTATTAAATTTAGAATTGCTGATTTAACAACTGATGGACCAATTATTAGAGATGCTAGAATGAAAGCTTTTGATATTATTGATAATGATGCAAATTTAGAGTCTCCAATCAATGCTTTGATTAAAGAGAGATTTGATAATGAGTATTTAAAACTATTTTTAAAAACAACTGTTAATTAGAGGAAAAAAATGACAACAAAACCTTATACTGAGAAACAACTTTTTGACTCACTGATTTCTCAATCAGTATATGGTGTCTGGATTGCTTTAGGAAAAATACAAAATCCTATGACTAATGAGACATCAATAGACTTAACGCAGGCATCTATTCAGATTGATATGCTAGATATGATCAATAATAGAATGCATGCAAGCCTTACTGATGAAGAAAAAGAGTACTTAGATAAAGTATTATCAGAATTAAAAATGAATTACATAGAAGTTGAAAAGACTGAAGATGCAAAACCTGCAGAAGAAGCTTCTACTGATTCAAAAGAAGAGACCAAAGAAGAGTCTGAAAAGTAAATTGAGTTTTTTTACAACGTATAGTAAAAAATTAGAAAATCTAATAGCTGGAATTTTATTTCTGCTTACTTTTGCTATTTATTTTTCAACAATGGCACCTACTGTTTCTTTTTGGGATACTGGAGAGTTTATTGCCACATCTCATATACTGGGTATTCCTCATCCACCAGGTAGTCCACTATTTCTATTGATTGGTAAATTATTCACATTGATCCCAATTAGTGCGGATATCGCTTTCCGTATGAATATATTTTCTCCACTCATTAGTGCTGCTACTATTAGTTTGCTATTTTTTATTTGCAATGAATTTATAGATAGGTTGGATAGTAGAGATAATGCAAAGCACTTTAAAATGTGGTCTTCATTAACAGCATCATTAACCTTTGCTTTTACACATAGTCATTGGTTTAATGCTGTAGAGACTGAAGTCTATGCATTTAGCGGTTTTATGACAGCATTAGTAGTGTATTTAATCTTAATTTGGTCAAAATATAAAGATGAACCACACAGCGCTATATATTTAATGGGAATTGTATATGTCATTGGTTTAGCAACAGGAGTACATTTATTAAATCTGCTTACTATACCTTTTATAGGATTGATTATATATTTTTCAACATCAAAATTTTCTATTAAAGGTTTACTAATTACTCTAGGCTTATCATTGTTAACATTTATTGTAATACAGAATGGTATTATTAAAGGATTTCCTACTATAGTATCACAAATAGGCTTTCTAGGACTTTTATTGTTATTAGCAGTGATACTCTATTTCTTATACAATAGTATTATCAATAAAAAGACGCTTGTATCACTTGTTTGCACATCTTTATTATTAATTATTGTTGGCTATTCAACCTATTTTGCAATTTTTATTCGATCAGGTCAGAATCCTAATATTGATGAAGGTAATCCAGAGACAATAGTGGAGGCAACTTCCTATTTAAATCGAGATCAATATGGTGCAATGTCATTACTACCTAGAAAATTTGACAATTTACCATCAAAAATTTCTATAGTAGGAAGTCCTGAATATCCAGATTTTCAATTTTCTAGAAAACAAAATTATAGCTACATAACTCACAATATTCCTAAACAGATTAGTTTTCTATGGAGTTATCAGATCAATAAAATGTATACAAGATATTTTTTATGGCAATTTGCTGGAAAGGGTCCAAGCACAGACTCTTTTGTTTCAGATTTTGGGGCATCTCCTAAGCAAGATGGCGTAGATTGGAGACAATTTGGTTTACCGTTAGCGCTAATTATGGGATTCATTGGCCTATATTTTCATTTTAGAAAAAATAAATATGATGCATTTTCATTACTGACATTATTTATCATGACAGGGATTGCAATTATTTTCTATTTGAATCAAGATAATCCGCAGGCAAGAGAGAGAGATTATTCTTATGTTGCAAGTTTTATGGCATTTTCTATATGGATATCGATAGGAATCTTTAGTACGATTAATTATATAGGTGATACCTTATTAGAAAAATCTATTAAGCTCAAAGCATCTTATTTCATGATAACATTGTTTATTGTTTTTATTCCATTAAGAATGTTGATTGCAAATTATGATGAGCATGATAGAGCAGGAAATTATATTGCTTGGGACATGGCCTATAATATGTTACAAACCTGTGAACCAGATGCAATTTTATTTACTAATGGCGATAATGACACTTTTCCTTTATGGTATTTGCAGGAAGTAGAAAAAATTAGAACTGATGTAAGGGTAGTAAATTTAAGTTTATTAAATACACCATGGTATGTTACTCAACTACGAGATAAAGAAAATTCATTTATCTCTATGAGTGATAATGAGATTAACAATTTAGATTTTAAAAAATGGTCGTCAAATACCATTTCTGTTAATGCACCTATAGATGAGTTAAATCCTAATGGCATTATTGAATGGGAATTAAAGCCAACCTATATGGATGTAGCATTGCGTATTCAAGATCTAATGGTATTAAGGATTATTAAAGACAATAATTGGAATAGACCAGTATATTTTGCTGTTACAGTATCGCCAGTGAGTATGCTTAATCTTGAAGACTACTTAACTATGGAAGGTTTAGCATATCGTCTAGTAAATAATAAATTATATCCAATTGATCAAGATAAGATGACCAAAAATTTATTGTCAGTAGTTGGAAATGAAAATTGGTTTACAGATTATGATGCAAGTAAAAGTTCGATTGGCGAACTTGTTATATCCAAAGATTATCAGCTAGGGTATATCTACAGAAATCTTGCTAATGAAGATGTTTATGTGGATAGGCAGGTTGGAAGACTTATTCAAAACTATCGTACGGGGTTCACACGATTAGCAATCTCTCATTATCTGGATAATAATCTTCAGAAGGCAGAGATGGTATTGTTAGAGATGGAAAATACAATGCCTAGTAACGTCATTAATATACCATCAAAAGATCTTCAATATCAAATTTCACAGATTTATAATGGAACCGGAAACAAAGAAAGAGTGAGATATCATCTAAAAGAATTAACCCAAAGAGATGATTTGAAAATGGATGATTATTTATTATATGGTAAGTCATTTATTAAAAATTTAGATGACTATCAAGAAGCAAAAATAATTTTCAAGACTATATATGATAATTTCTTGATTATTGAAAGAGCAATAAAAAAACAAGGATTCACTACTACCAAAATTACTTTACAAGAGTGGCAATCTTGGCAAGAGACTTTACCTGAACTAGTATTTTTATTATATCTGTGCCATCGAGAGCTAGAAGAGTATGATGAAGCAACTATGTTAATTGAAAATTGGATGATACGCAGTCCAGAAGATACGGATGCAGCTAAACTGATTGATGAAGTTCAACAACTAAAAGAACAATGAAAATAGTATCAATTATTATCCCTCATCATAATGGGAAAGATCTTTTACATAATTGTATTAATTCTATTTATAATAACATTAGCATAGAGAATTTTGAAATTATTGTAGTGGATAATGCTTCGAATGATGACTCTGTTCAAAATATACAAACGTTATTCCCTGATGTAGTTATTGTTGGCAATAAAGAGAATATTGGATATAGCGGAGGATGCAATATTGGAGCGAAACATGCAGAGGGGAAATATCTAATATTTTTAAATAATGATACTGAGCATTCTAATCAGTGGATAGAGAAATTGGTAAATTTCTTAGATAAGAATCCTGACGTTTTTGCTGCTCAACCTAAGATATTAAATATTAACAATAAGGAATATTTTGATTATGCTGGCGGCGCTGGAGGATTTATTGATCATTTTGGTTTTCCTTATGTGAAAGGACGTCTTTTTAACACCTTAGAAAAAGATACTGGCCAATATAACAAAGAATCAAAGATATTTTGGTCATCAGGATGCGCTATGATTGTTAAAGCTGATATTTTTAATCAATTAGGTGGATTTGATGAAATATACTTTGCATACATGGAAGAGATAGATCTATGCTGGAGAGCACAGGCATTAGGATATAAGGTTTTTTCGGTTCCTGATTCATTAATTTATCATTATGGAAAGCAAACAATTAAAGAAAATACTATTAAGTCTCATTATCTAAACCATCGAAACTCTTGGATTTTATTTCTTAAAAACTCTTATACCTTTGATTATGGTACATTAATTGTTAAACGCTTGCTATTAGATTGGATGGCTTTAGTTTATTCAGTTCTCACATTAGATATAAGAAGATTTATTGCAATAGCCTTAGCAGAGCTATGGTTGTTATTGTTTGCGATAAAGATAATCAATGTTAGAAAGAACAATCATATTGCTCATTTAGATAATATCTACAACAAGAGTATAGCAATCGATTATTTTTTTAGAAGAAAAAAATATTTTTCTCAAATTGAGGATAGTAAGTCTTTATAAATATTATCTCTTTGCGAATCTAAATAAATCATCTCCCTTAAAAGCTCTTTTTGACCAAGCTTTTGCATTATTTCACCAATCTTTTTCCCATGGAATTTCAAAAAGGTGTTTGTGTAGTTTTCTTGATTATAATTATCTACCACTTCGGTTAAATTTTCTACTACACTATTTAATGCTTCTCCACATGCATCTATTTCTCCATTGTCAAACAGTTCATATGTAAGATATGTTGAAAATCGAAGTTTTCTTAATCCAACATTTTCTGTTAAAAGATTGATAAGAACAATGCGTTGATCCCAACCTCTTGAAAAATTAGAAGCATTCGAACGAACAGCAATTGATCTTGCTTTTTCATAATGGCTACTTCCACCTAGATTGGACCAAGTATCTAGCTCTGCTCCTAAGATAATGTTGCCGTAAAAACCTAATAAGCTCGAAAGAGGATCAAAATATACGCTATCATAATAAAGAGCATTATTTTGACTTAAAATAAAACTTGAACCCTTGTCAAAGAAATGTAAATCTGTATTATTGCTAAACAATGATTGAATACCATAAGATTGAGTGCTACCTATATTGGCATTTCCTTCAAAAAGAAGCTGGATATTAATATTGATTTCTAAATCACGATATTCTTCATTCCATACAGTATATTCATAAAACTGTTTAATATTATTTTGTAATTGAAATAAAGATGTTTTTTCATCTGCTTTTAATAGACGATCATCAAATGAAACAAAAGCTTCTTTAAATTGAGCATTTAGCAGCGAAAAGAAGGAAAATAGTACAATATATTTATTTAGTTTTTCTAGCATAATAGATAGATATATTTTTTAATTTACAAAATGACAGTAATTAAAGACATACTTAAGGAAAATAAACGATTATATCGTATATCTAAGATTATTAGCGACTTATCTCACGAGATAGAAGTTCCAGCTTTTCTAGTTGGTGGATGTGTGAGAGATTTATTGCTAGAACCTAGAAAAAATTCAGTAGATATTGATATTATGGTTGAAGGAGATGGTATTGAATTTGCCAATGCATTAGGCAAAAAGCTCAAAGTATCCACTGTAGTGCCATTTCCAAAGTTTGCTACTGCACGCATACCATATAAAGAATGTGAAATTGAGGTAGCGTCTGCTCGATTAGAATCCTATGATCCCAAATCGCGTAATCCTAAAGATATTATTATGACCGATATCAATGAAGATTTACAGCGTAGGGATTTTACCGTTAATGCTATGGCTATTTCTTTGCAAAAAGATACTATGGGGACTCTTATTGATCCTTTTGATGGTTTTAAAGATTTAAATGCAAAAGTATTAAGAACTCCTATGAGTGATGCTGATATCACATTCTCTGATGATCCACTGCGTATGATAAGAGCAGCATATTTCTCTGCAAAACTAGATATGGAGATTGATAAAGACTGTTTACAATCAATGAAGAATAATGCTGAAAGAATATCAATAGTATCTCAAGAAAGAATAACAAATGAATTATTTAAAATTTTAAGCACTGATAAACCATCTATTGGATTTATTGTGCTCCAAGAAGTTGGGTTGCTTGAGTATGTATTTCCAGAAATTGCGATAATGTATGGTTTAGACCAAACAAACGAGTATCATCACAAAGATATCTTCTTTCATACATTGGAAGTTGTAGATAATGTAACAAAACTTTCCTCTAAATTAGATTTACGTTTATCAGCTTTGGTGCATGATATTGCAAAACCTAAAACCAGGAGGATAGATAAGAAGAAAGGATATACTTTTTATGGCCATGATGACTATGGTGCCCGTATGTTAAAAGGAATATCAAAACGTATGAAATTTTCTAATAAAACAAGAGATTATATTACAAAATTAACAGCACTACACTTGCGACCTATCAGTCTAGCAAAGAAAGAAGTAACTGACTCTGCGATTCGAAGACTAATTGTAGATGCAGGAGAAGATGCTCAAGACTTAATGTTGCTCTGTCGTGCTGATATCACTACAAAGAATCCAAATAATATTAAAAAATATCTATCTAATTTTGATCGCGTAGAGCAACGTATGCAAGATGTTATCGAATCAGATGAATTACGCGCTTTCCAATCTCCTGTAAGAGGACACGAAATAATGGAACTCTTTGATTTGCCAGCCGGTAAGAAAGTAGGAGAAATAAAATCTTTAATTGAATCAGCAATATTAGATGGAAAAATTGAGAATACACATTCAGATGCTTTATCAATGCTAAAAAGCTTAAAAAAATCAAAGAAATTTTAATTAATTATTCTTTTTACTTATTTATTTTACAATGGTCTTATATATACCTGTCAGTTATATTTTTTATTGTGAAACTTTTTAGTTACTTTCAGGTCTAAATTAAACGTAGAGGATTATGAAAAGATATATAATAACGATTTTATTGTTTTGTTCGTTTTCTGTAGGACAATCTTTAAATGTAGATGAATGTGTAAGAATTGCACTTGAGAATAAATATTCACTCAAAAGAGCAGAGCAAGATGTTACAATTGCAAGATTGAATCGTGCATCAACGGCAGCATTGATGCTGCCATCAGTAAATGCAAGCAATTCTTTCAGCGAGACAACCTATGGCAACAGCTCTTCGGAATCTACTGAGAGATATAGCGGAGGATTAAGCTTATCTCAAAGCCTATTCAACTTTGGTAGCAAGGTAAATACCTTTCAACAAAGTGATAATAATTATAATACAGCTAAGCAACAGAAGCGACAAGCAAAGTCACGTATTATACTAGATGTATATACCTATTATTATCAATACTTGAAAAATTCTGAATTATTTGGTATTGCTGGTAAAGATCTTGAACTTTCAAAGAAGCAACTCGATTTAGTAGAGAATCAGTATAACTTAGGCGCTGTTAGTAAAACGGATTATTTAAAAGCATCTGTTCGTTATGGAACAGCAAAGTCTAATTTCTTATCAAGACAATTAAGTAAAGAGAATTCAGAGAAATCTTTGCGTCATAGTATGGGGCTTCTTAATTCAGATACTCCAATTAATATAGAAGAGACAATGGATTTTACATTAGCCATTCCTTCCTTCGAAGAAGCTTATAGTTTAATGTTAGTCAATAGTCCTGATTTAAGTATACTAGACAATCAAATTCAAGGAGCGCAGATTAATGTCAAAAAAGCATGGAGTTCTAGCTTGCCTAGCATAAATATGAGCGTAGGTATGAATGCATCTTCTAGCGATCAGCTTACTAGATCTTATTTTGATGATAATTATATCAAAAGCGCTAATATTACACTAAGTATTCCAATTTTTTCTGGTTTTAGAAATAAGAATTCAATTCAAATATCAAAATTACAATTAGATCAAGCAGAGACACGCCTTAAAGGCGGGACAAATAGCGCAAAAGTAAGTTTATATGCACTGATTAATTTATTGAATAACTATCAAGAAATTATTCCTATTCAAGAAGAAGTCTTGATTTCTGCAGAAGAAGATTTAAAGCTAGCACAACAAAAATATGAATTAGGATCAGCAAGCATCTTGGAACTACTAGATGCACAGTTGGCGTTAATTCAGGCTAGCTCCACACTAGTGAGAACAAGGTATGATGCAGCAATCCAAGTAGCAAATTTGGATGACTTGCTTGGAACACTAGATAAAAAATATGAATAAGGAGATAAATGTGAATAATAAAATAAAAGCTGGTTTAGGGGTATTGGTACTATTATTAGGTGCCTATTTTATGTCTTCATCAGATGATGATGGAACTCTTGAAGTTTCTGTGATGGAACTTGGAAGAAAAGATTTAAAAAGCCAAGTAGTGGCTGATGGAGTATTGAAGCCAGAAACAGAAGTAAAACTAAGTTCAAATAATACAACTTATATTACAGATATTGCTGTAAAAGAAGGTGATTTTGTAAGAAAAGGTGATTTTTTAATGTCGCTAGATGATAGACAGCAAAAAGCTGCGACTGCAGCATCTAAAGCAAGCGTAGAAGCAACAAAAGTAAACCTAAATAATGCAGATATTAAGAGAAATCGCCAAGAAGAATTGTACAAAAAGGGATTAATATCTGATCAAGAGATGGAAAATACCAATTCTTCTTATGCGTCTGCATTAAGTTCATTTAATAACGCTGAAGCAAGGTATATTCAAGATGAAGATGCTCTTTCTAAGTTAAGATTAATTGCTCCTCAAGATGGAACCATTACTTTTATTGATGGTGAAGTAGGAGATTTAGCTCAAGGAGGAATGTTTAATCCAAGCGTACTACTAAAATTGTCAGACCTTTCAAAAATGGAAGTCTATGTAAATGTAAATGAAAATGATATTGCAGATATTTCAATTAATGATACTGCAATCATTGAAGTTGATGCCTATCAAGACCAAAAATTTAAAGGGGTTGTAAAAGAAGTTGCATATGCAGCAACAACATCAAGCGGTGGATCACAACAGCAAGTAACTAATTTTGAAGTAAAAATACAAATGTTAGAAGTGGTAGATGGAATGCGTCCTGGTATGAGTGCAACGGTTGAAATTATTAC
>DASCOP010000073.1:0-1546 GCA_036012065.1 Fidelibacterota bacterium | reverse complement strand
TGATGATTGGTGATGGAGCAAAACTCTCTCTGCGAGGAGGAGGTGGCAAAAAAAGACATAAGAAATCAAAGAGAACCAAGAAATCAAAGAGAATCAAGAAATCAAAGAGAATCAAGAAATCAAAGAGAACCAAGAAATGGTAAAATCTATGGCCAAGGACCCAATCATATTTGCTTGTGCTAATCCTGATCCTGAAATAAAGCCTGAATTAGTAGATGAGGTAAGATCAGATGCAATAGTTGCTACGGGAAGATCAGATTATCCTAATCAAGTTAATAATCTAATTGGATTTCCATATATATTTAGAGGAGCTCTTGATGTTAGAGCAAAAGAAATTAATGAAGAAATGAAAATAGCTGCAGCAAAAGCTATAGCAGCACTAGCCAGAGAAGAAGTGCCTGACGAGGTGGTCAATGCTTATGGTGGAGAAAGACCTCGTTATGGAAAAGAATATATTATTCCGTCAACTTTTGACCCTAGATTAATTAGTAGAATACCTGCTGCAGTTGCTGAAGCCGCAATGAAAAGTGGGGTAGCAAGAAAAAAAATTTCAGATATTGAATCCTATAAAGACCAGTTAACTAACAGACTCGATCCTTCTATGAGCATTATGCAAGGAATTAACGCGCAGCTTAAAAAAAGACCCAAGACAGTTGTTTTTGCTGAAGGTGAAGATAAAAACATGTTAAAGGCCGCAATTGCTTACAAGAATAGTCGTTTGGGAACACCAATCGTAATTGGAAATGAAAAAAGAGTAAAAGAACAATTAAAAGAAATTGGATTAGACGAAGATTATAAAATTAAAATTGTCAACTCAACTGATAAAGAAAAAAGAGAACTTTATACGAAGAAATTATATAGCAAGTTACAGAGGCAAGGTCTTTTGGAAAGAGATGTCGATAGATTAATTAGAAATGATAGAATTGTCTGGGGTTCTTCTATGGTCGATTGTGGAGATGCAGATGCAATGGTAACAGGAAATATTAGACATTATGCTGCTTCCATTGAAAGTCTTAAAAAAGTGGTAGATCCTAGACCTGGTGAAATTTTATTTGGTCTAAATATGTTAATTACACCTAAAAAAACTATCTTTATTGCTGATACACAAGTAAACGATTTTCCGTCTGCAGAAAAATTAACGAAAATTGCAATGTCCAGTGTTAGAGTGGCTAGATTATTTGGATTCGATCCTAAAGTAGCTTTTTTATCTCACTCTACGTTTGGAAAACCAACATCCAGAAATACAAAACATGTAAGAGATGCTATCGAACTCCTAAAAAATAAGAAGGTAGATTTTGATTTTGATGGCGAAATGCAGCCGGATGTAGCTTTAAATCCCAAATACAAAGAAACATATCCGTTTTCTAAAATAGTGGGTAATGCGAACATCTTAATAATGCCAGCTCTTCATAGTGCAGCTATATCAACTAAACTAATGAAAACCATTGGTGGGGCTAAAGTAATTGGCCCACTTTTAGTTGGATTAGCATTGCCAATTGAAATCGCTCCTCTCAGATCGTCTTCGAACGATATACTAAATCTTGCA
>DASCOP010000072.1:0-4111 GCA_036012065.1 Fidelibacterota bacterium | reverse complement strand
ATACGATAACATATAACATCAACATTAGTAATTGGAATGGTTCCTTTTTTCGATTTCACTATAGTAAATCCTTCGCTCTCATACAAAGCAATTGCCTTTAAATTCTTATTCAAAACTAGAACTTTAGTTGGATCTTCTGTTTTTTCTACTCCAAAACGCAATAGTTGCCTCCCATACCCATTTCCTTGATAAGCAGGATGAACATAAAGCCATGTAATATTGCAAGAGTCAAATGCTATAAAACCTACAATTGATCCGCCCGCTTCTCCGATATAAATCTTATCATCAAGAAGACCTTCTTCTTTATGACATCTACTTAATGGAACAAAAGCTTTTTTAGGGGCTGACCCTTCGAGTTCGATAGGCCTTGCTGCATCATGAATTTCACAAATAGGACTCCAATGCTTTTTATGGATAAAATTTTTAATCTTCATTTTTTAAATATTGCGGAGAGGACAGGATTCGAACCTGCGTGAACTTGCGTTCTACACGCTTTCCAAGCGTGCGCCTTAAGCCACTCGGCCACCTCTCCAATAATTAATTATTCTTTGGAGGATTCATCAGCTTTTTCAGCTGAATCTTCTTCAGGTACCGACTCTGAAGCTTCTTCTACTGGAGTTTCTTCTTCAGCAGGTGCTTCTTCGGTTGGAGCTTCTTCTACTGGAGTTTCTTCTTCAGCAGGTGCTTCTTCTTGAGTTTCTTCAGCTGGTTCTTCAGCTGGTTCTTCTTTAGCTTCTTCTACTGGAGTTTCTTCTTCAGCAGGTGCTTCTTCTTGAGTTTCTTCAGCTGGTTCTTCTTTAGCTTCCTCTACTGGTGCTTCTTCTTGAGTTTCTTCAGCTGGAATATCTTCAGTTACCGCTTCTTCAGGTTCAGGATCTTGACCAAATGCTAATGTAACAGAAGCTTCTTCTTCCATACGTTTTAATGCTTGGTCAATATTCTCGTTATCATCAAGACGAACCATACTATCAATAAATTTTATATTATCAGAGTCTTCAGATCTGACAGACTTGATATATTTCACAAATTTAGAGTTCTTTGCATCTTTGCTTAACTTTGAACTGAATGTTTGTTTTTTAGCCATAACTGGTGAAGAAGTTAATGTAGTAATTCAAAAACTCAAATAATTAATTATTATTCTGTGATTTTGCCAAATCTCTCATATCTACGACTGAATCATGTTCGTCGACAATCTCTTCACCTAGCAATGTTTCAATGGCATCTTCTAGTGTGATTAAACCTGTCAGATTATTGTCATTATTAAGCACTAGAGCTAAATGATATCTATTTTGAATAAAAAGCCTTAAAACTTCATCTACTGGATCATTCTCATTTACTGAAGGAACTTCTTTAGAGATTTCATGCATTCTTGTGCTAAAGTGATCATCTGCTTGACGACTTACGATGTCATATCGATTTACAATACCCACTATACCATCCAAATTGGTGTCAAAAACAGGAATTCTAGTAAAATCTAGGGTATCATGCTCATCCAGCACTTGTCCGACTGTCATATCCTTATTTAAGGCAAATATCACAGTTCTAGGTGTCATTACCTCATTCACCTTAACGTCTTTCAATCGTAAGGTATTCTCAATTAGATCTGTCTCTTGTTCTTCAAATACCCCTTCATCTTCTCCCATTTCAGCCATAGCTATCACTTCTTCTCTTGTAACCGTTGCCTCATCTTCTCCAAAATTAGAGATATATTCTGCTAATAATACCAACGGATAAGTAAGAACAATAAGTACTTGGATGATGAAAGTTGTATTTCCAATTAATCCTCTCCAATATACACTCCCTATCGTCTTCGGAATAATCTCAGAAAATACTAGAATGAGTAAGGTTAAAATACCAGAAGCAATCGCAACAGAGCTTTCTCCATACAATGCCAATGCCTGAGCTCCCACTCCCGCAGCGCCAAGTGTATGTGCAAATGTATTAAGAGTTAAGATAGCTGCTAATGGTCTGTTAATATTTTCCTTAAATCTTTCAAGACGAAGACCATGCTGTTGATTTGTTTTTGCTAAAATAGATGCATAAGAATTTGGTGTAGATAGGAGCACCGCTTCGAGCAGTGAACATAAAAATGATAGAAAAAGTGCTAAACAGAAGTAGGTAATTAAAAGAGACATTTATCTGAAAACTTTTCTTGCAATAACATCTAAGAGATAAAAATGCGCTAAGGCAGCTAACTCAAAGCCGAGAATATGATAAGGATCTTGTAATACAAAGACATTATCAGCAATCGGTGCTTGTGCTAAATACATGTAATTAGCACCATTTCCAATGATAGCATTCGCTTGACTAACAACTACGACAATAAATTGCAGATATATAAACGAAGTCCACCAAGCATTCTCTCTCAATCTAAATCCATAAAACATCATAAGAAATATAGGCACAATAAATAACATTGAATGGCCTACATAATAGTCAAAAATATTCCAAGGTGCTGTACCTCCTGTAAACTCTGGAGTTAGAATAGAATGAATAAATCCAACAATACCAAAGAAATAAAGAAATTCAAGCAATATTTGCTTACGATAAAACACTACTACTCCTGCTAAAATACCAGAAATACTACATAATTGAAGCGGTAAATTCGTGGCTAGAATGTAATTATCAGATAAAACATGTGACATTTGAACTATAGCAACTTTTCCTAACTGATAAATACCCATTCCATAGAGCATATAATCTCTATTCTCCTTCGATAGCTTTTTACCAAGAATTATCATAAAAGGCACAAAGAGGAGCGTAAAAAATACTCCATTCCACCAAAATTGACCACCAATCTCTGGAGCCCAATGCTCTACTGCTGTTTTGTCTAGAATCACAATTTCTCCTTATTTCGCAAAAATTTGTTTGTCGTCATTAAAAGCTTTGAACTCAAGAGCATTTCCTGAAGGATCAAGGAAAAACATAGTTGCTTGCTCTCCAGCTTCTCCTTTAAATCGAATCTTAGGTTCAATAATGAATTTAATATCAAATTTACTTAGATGTTCCCTTAATTGATTCCACTGACCCATCGTCAATACAATCCCAAAATGGCTTGCGGGCACATCATCTCCATCAACACTATTGGTTGCTGGATGATCAGTGCTATCTACCAGATGGGCTACTACTTGATGTCCAAACATATCAAAATCAATCCATCTATCAGAAGATCTACCAACATTGCATTGTAAAATATCTATATAGAAAGATCGCGTAGTATCTAAATCGGTAACTGGAAAAGCTAAGTGAAATGGTCTCATTTAATTTGTCTATATTACCGATTATAATATACCAATTCAAGTGTTAATTGATATTAAAGTTATAGTTTAATATATATCTGTATCTCTTCATATAGAAGAAAATAAGATTATATCATCTACAAATCTTTTATTAAATTTTTCTGCAGTAACTATGTCATTATGTCCAGAACCTTCATAGATTTTATGCGATGCACTTAAATGATCTTTTAAATACATAGATGCATGTTTTGGAACCAATTTATCTTTATCGCAAATGATAATTAAAACATTATCTGGTCCGCTAAAATGTACTCTTTTAAAGTGATTGTTCCAGACTTCCTTTGATTTAAAATATTCTATTAAAAAACTTTGTTTTTCCCTTACGGCATCTTTCCAGACCTTCCTTTGAACCTCTTTTGGAGTATGCTTTGTAAAAAACATTGATTGAGTTAGCCAAGAAGGTAAATAACCTTTAAACATCATTTGCATTCCAAATTTCTTAATCGTCTTGTATAGAATATTAATTTGTTTTTGTTGAATAGCTTTTACAGAGATTCGTTTTGGAGCAACCCCAGAGGCAATAAGGATTAATTTATGTATATCATCGCCTAGAGATTGAGCTACATAAGTTGCAAATAAACCACCCAAACTATGCCCAACCATAACAATATTTCTATCAGGGTATTTTTTAATAATATCTCTCACAGAATCTTTTGATGATTGAAAAGCATTATCTAAAGAGGAAAAATCTAAATCAATTAGCGAATAATTAAGTGATTTCTCTTCTAAAATAGGAACGATACTATTCCAAAACGGAGATCTGATACCAACACCATGAAAAAAGATAAAATGATTCATATAGAAATTCTCCT
>DASCOP010000071.1:0-3486 GCA_036012065.1 Fidelibacterota bacterium | reverse complement strand
TGACGTAATCTGTGAAAAAAGAACCATCGTGCACAGATTCAATAATATCTGATCGTCTGTAATTAACAGAAAAGATTTCTGCTGTCTCGCTATCTATTTGTATTTCCCAATGATTATTTGATCTAATTTTTGCAATCCCTTTTTCTGGTCGAATATCAATACGACTGATATCATCCCAGGACTCAATCTCCGCTTCAGGAATGCTTTTTGCTGCCTCTAGATAACTAATAAGCATTATCGGTTTATTAGTGCTAGTTTTTTCGATATTAGGTTGAATCCAATTTGATTGTTTCTTGAATTGCAACAACACTCCCGTTGTAAACATTAATAAAACAGGAATAATAATGAATGGTGAAATCCAGTAATGGATTTTTCTTATTCTTGTACTCAGCTTCAAAACTATTTTAAAATTTCCTCTAGTTCATCCATCAAGAAATTCATTTTTCTAGAAACTGCTTCAAAAGGTTCAGATGTGGTCATATCAACACCTGCTAAATTAAGTAACTCTACAGGATAATCAGAACTACCGCTAGACAAAAATGTAATGAAATCATTAATTCCAGTTTGACCGTCATTCTGTACTCGTTCAGAAATCTTTTCTCCTGCAGCAAATGATGTCGCATATGCATACATATAATAATTATAGTAAAAATGAGGTATGCGTGACCAAGAATACGCTTCTTCTTCAGTTATTTCCATGCTTGGACCCCAATACCTACTATACATTTCACCGAAGCTCGTTGTTAAGAAATCTTCAGTTAAAATCTGACCATCTTCTGCAGCTTCATGCATCAATAGTTCAAATTCTGCAAAGCGTGTTTGTCTATAATAGGTTGATCCAATATTTTGGATATAATTTTGAAGTAAAACAGCCTTCTCTCCATCGTTTTCAACATTATCTAACAAATAGTCCATGAGAAGTGACTCGGTGGTAACTGATGCAACCTCTGCGTTGAATGTATCATATCCATAATATGGATATGGTTGATTCTTTTGACTTAAGTAAGAGTGATAAGCATGACCTAGCTCATGGGCTAGTGTAAATACATCATCTAAAGTGCCAGAAAAATTCAGCTTAATTCTTGGAGGTAAATCCCAAGTAGATGACATGTATGCTCCACTTTCTTTTCCTTGATTTTCAAATACATCAATTAAATTTTCGTTATACATTTTTTCAGTAAACTTTTGCAATTCTCCATCATTGGCTTGCAACAATGGCTGCAATGCTTCTAATACCATCTGCTGACCTTCTTCGTATGTATATTCTTTTGAAAAGTCTGCAAGAGGAGCGTATGTATCAAATGGCTTGATTTTATCTACACCAAGAAGCTCAGCTTTGAGCTCTGCCCACCTATGTAAGGGTTGAAGATTTTTATTTACGCTTTTAATTAAGTTTTTATAGATCTCGGTTGATATTCCAGAACCTTTCATCTTGGCTTCTAGAGTATTTTCATATCCTCGCGCTTTAGCATAAAAAATATTGCCCTCTACATTACCTTTCATCAATACTGACATTGTATTCAATGAGTTATTAAAAGGTACGTATAGAGCTTTGTACATGTCTTCTCTAACTCTTCTATCGGTTGACTTGGTATACTTACCATATCTACCAGGAGACATGGTCAAATCATTTCCATTTTCATCTTCAAATGTTCCCCATTTAAAATCTGTAGCTCTCATTATATCGTAAGCTTCATTCGGAACTCCTGACAGCTTTCCAGCCATCGTTAAAATTCTCTCTTCCTTCTCTGATAATATATGCGGTTTAGCAATATACATATCTTTAAAATCTTTCTCATAAAGTCTCAATTTTGGCTCTCTATTCATAAAATCTTCTAGGATACTATAGTCAGACTTAAGCATTTCAGGACTGTAGTAAGCTGTTACTTCGCCTGATTTTATTGCTACATTTCTGACTCTCTGTACCATTTCTTGATATTTTTCATTTGTTAAGTCTGCGTTTAACGAATTCGACGCATAATGATAGAGTTTTCCAAAATATTGATTAATTTTTTCGCTTAACAGTATCGATTCTAGCAGAGTTTCAGGGTTTGAAAGTAGCTTGCCTTTATAGTCTCCCATCTTGGGATAGAGTTTTTTGAGCTCTTCTAGATCAAGCTCCCATGCAGCATCTGTTTCATATACTGCTGTTAAATCCCATTTATATTTTGCATCAATCTCAGATCTCAATGGTACTGCTGAACTTGATGATGATTCATTGTTTTGTGAGCATGACATAAGGATAAGAAGGTAAAAAATAATTAGTCTAAAATACATAGTAAAATACTCCATGTTTGTTTATTAAAATGTTAGATTCATATAGTATAACAAAAAAAACAATGAAAGAGAATTATAAAATAGGAATAGCTCTTGGTGGAGGCTCTGCTCGAGGATATGCTCATATTGGAGTATTGAAAGCTATTGATGAATTACAAATTCCTATTGATTTCATATCTGGTACAAGCATTGGTTCTTTTATAGGGGCTTTATATGCATCGGGAAATCTTAATCGGTTTGAAGACGAGATAGAAGACAAAAATAACTTTATAAGGGATGTCCTTTTTAAACTAGATCCTACCTATCCTAAATTGGCAGTGATGAATGGCAATGAAGTAATCAAAGCGTTTAAAAAACTTACCGATATTACTACATTTGAAGAGCTAGATATCCCCCTTACTACAGTAGCAACAGATATTGTTAACAATAAAAAAATAGAGTGTAGTTCTGGAGATTTAATTAATGCAATTAAAGCGAGTATTGCTATCCCCGGTGTATTGCGCCCCACATACATTAATGATAAACTATGTGTTGATGGCGGGTTAATAGATCCTGTACCATTAGAATCTGTCATTAAAATGGGTGCAAATCGTACAATAGCAGTGAATCTCTACGGATTAGAATCATCTGAGAAAAAAGATGAAAAATATAATATCGTTGATATCGTTGACCGATCAGCAAAAATTATCTTAAATAATATTACCCATCTTAGTTTTAAACAGAACGAACCTAATTTACTTATTGAGCCACCAATAGATCAGTTTAAAGGTTGGGATTTTCATAAAGCAAGAGAACTAATTGATATTGGCTATGAAGAAGGAAAAAAATCCTTAATAAAAAGCAAGTTGTTTACTTAAAATACTTATTCAGATAGTACTTCGCTGCGCTTTGCCATACGAACAGTCATTGCTACTTTCTCAAGAGGATTGTCATTCTGATCTTTGGCTGCACTTGCAATCATATCAATAATATCTAAACCGTCAATAACTTTACCAAAAACAGTATAATTATTATCTAAAAAACTTGCATTATCATGGCAAATAAAGAATTGGCTTGAAGCACTATTTGGATCATTCGTTCTTGCAATTGAAAGAATACCTTTCACATGCGGCGTAGGATTAAACTCTTGTGGAATTAACCAAGTACTTGGATCTTCTTCATTTCCAATACCAAAAAATTTTCCAGCTCTACCGCCAGTTCCATGTGTCG
>DASCOP010000070.1:0-2189 GCA_036012065.1 Fidelibacterota bacterium | reverse complement strand
GATTTATTTTTTATCTGTGACATTTCTGACAATCTCCTACAGGTCTTTCATCCCCATGTTGCTCTACCCAAGATGCTACAAAACTATCATAGTCTGCTGGTGGAGTCCAATACATATTAGTCACTTCATTCTTAGGTCTCACTTCTGGAGTATCAGATCTGTGACAATCTAAACACCAGGACATACTCAATGGCTGAACCTGATAAACCACTTCCATTTCTGCTACATTACCATGACATGATATACACGCAACACCTGAATTCACATGAACGCTATGATTGAAATATGCATACTCTGGTAACATATGGACTTTAATCCATTCAATTGGTTTTCCAGTTTCCCAACTTTCTCTAACCAATTTTAATTTTTCGCTATCTGTTTTTACATAAGTGTGACAACCCATACAAGTTTCTGTAGGTGGAATAACAGCAGAATAAGATTGCTCAACACCGACATGGCAATAACGACAATCTATGCCCATATCACCAGCATGTAATTTATGACTATATGGAACAGGTTGAACAGGTGCGTAACCTACATCAGTATAATATGGCGATCCATAATACCAAAGAAAAGAAGACAAGGAAAATACCAAAAGAAATATCCCGACTAAAAAGATACCGGCAAAATTATTCGTCCATCTTGGAAATAGTTGCATTTTTCCCCTTATATTAACACCGTTTAAAATAGAGTAAATATTCGGTATGACTTTACATCAGAATTACTAAATCAGTCAAGCAATTAAACATAAGTGTTATTTTTTCGTTATTTATTAAATAAATTTGATTCAATGAACGAGCTCTATAAAATTGTATCATCATCAATGCTCTACTGGTTTTCTCAAAAGAAATGGTTTTTATTTAGTGTGGTGTTAGCAATTTTTTTATTAAATCTAAGTACGCCAGTAGGATTAACAATAGCTGGTTATCATAGTCTTATCATACTCTTAATGGTGTTTACGTTAGTAACATTTGAACCAATACCATTCCCCGCAATAGCGTTATTAACACTAGTATTGCAAGTGCTACTAGGCGTAGCCCCACCTGATGTAGTAGCAGCATCATTTATGAATGATGCTGTTCTGTTTGTAATGGGATCTTTGATGTTTGCTATTGCTATTGTACATCAAGGATTAGATATAAGATTAGCAAAAATCATCATACGAATGTTTGGCAAGAGTAAGAGATTATTTCTTGCAGGATTAATGACTATTTCTGCAGTCCTTTCATCATTTTTAGGAGAACATACGATTATTGCAATTATGCTCCCAATAGGATTGTCAGTGATGAAAAATGTTGATACAAAACAAACTGATGGAAGGAATGCTGTACTACTAACTCTATTTTCTGTGGCATATGGTACCATCATTGGATCTATTGGCACTCCATCTGGTGGAGCTCGTAACGTTATTATGATCAACTACTTACAAGAGTTTAGTAATATTCATATTGATTATTGGGAATGGATGAAACATGCCTATCCTATATTGATAGTCCAGCTAGTTGTAGCATACTTTGTATTACAATTTGCATTTCCAACCAGCTTAAAAAATATTGAAATTCAGGGGTATAAGAAAAAAATAGCAAAGTCAGATACGAGAAATAATATCAACCATTTGTTTTCTTCTATTATCATTTTATCTATTGTTACTAGCTGGTTCTTGTTTAATGAGGAATTTGGTTTAGGAATTATTGCACTATGTGGAGCATTAATCTTTATGATTTTTGGAATGGTATCATGGGAAGTCATTAACAAAAATACAAACTGGGGGGTTATTCTCTTATTTGCGGCAACTATCTCATTAGGATTTCAAATTAACGAAACAGGTGCATCGTCTTGGATGGTAGAGAAATTCAATGGATTGTTGTCATTAATGCCAGAAAATAGTTTGAATATTAGCTGGTCTTTCATGGCAATTCTGACGGGCTTAACTGCAAATTTCTTTACAAGCTCAGCTACTATTTCATTGTTAGGTCCTATGGCTATTGAGCTACAACCTTCTGATATTTCTTTTGCTCTATCTGCTGCGATTGCATCAGGATTTTCATTTCTTACTGTGATTTCATCTCCTACTGCAATGATTATTTATTCTACAGGTCTTGTTAGCACAAAAACTTTTTTTAAAGTTGGTCTATTGATGTTTACTAGCTCAATTGTTATTTTATATTTAATGTCAAAATTCTATTGGG